>NZ_JBYKYF010000125.1:659-8733 GCF_057736855.1 Sporomusa sp. | reverse complement strand
TTGCAAAAAAATGTTGAGGCAGTTCCAGTTGTAGAACTGGTTACCCCAACATTTAGTATAGAGCCATTTTTTATACAGAAAGGATGTTGTAGCTTGCAAAGAAAAATTCGCAAAAAATTACTCAAAAAAACAGTTGTATCCGTAGGTCTAGTCTGTAGTCTATGGGCTGCTTCTTTATCCGGTATGACACCGGTCGAGGCAAGTGAAACGCCGTTAATCCAAACCGTCACGGTCAGTGACATCACCTATTCAGGCAATGGCAGGCTGTCGAATGCGCAAATCGCATGGCTGCTGCCAGAACTCAAAAAAGGTATTGTCAATGTTGCCACTTTGTCGCGGCAAATTCAACTTGTCAATGACAGCGGTGCAGCCAATTTGGCGGTAAAGTTTGTTGTCGACAAATCCGGTCAAACAACCGCAGTAGTTACAGTTAAGGAAGTTCAGACCGAACATTTCTTGTTTCGCGTTGACAATACCGGCAATAACTATACCGGTGATTATCGGACATCATTGACTTATGTCAATACCAATACCAATAATCGTGCTGATGCGCTTGGCATCGCCTATGTTACCTCACCCGATCATGCGGGCGATGTTACCCAAGCGGCTTTATTTTATCGGCAAATCCTGCCCAAAGCGGGCGACAGCCTATATTTTACTTATAGTTACTCAGATGTGGATATGGGTCATATCGCCAGCTTCGGCGCTCTGAATATGAACGCAACCGGTAAAGGTTATACTTACGGATTACACTATCAGCACAACTTCAATTATGGTGTTAACAAAAGAAACTGGCTAGATTTGGGCATTGATTATAAAGATTACGATAATGCCCAAAATTTTACTATTAATGGCACCCCTATTTTGAAACAAGGAACAGACTTCACGGTGACTACGCTGGGACTCACCTACGGCGGCAGTATCCGCGATGCAGCCAAAGTGACCAGCTATAGCCTGGGATATGTTACTAATATTAACGGCAACGAAGACAAGTACAATAACTATCGGACAGGCAGCGATAAAAACTTTAATATTTTCAAAGCTGGCATCAGCCACCAGTACAAAATGGGGCGCGACTGGTTGGGCAGTGTTCGCCTGAGCGGACAATATACCCGCGACAATCTTGTTACCACCGAACAATTAGGAGCTGGTGGCATGTATAGTGTCCGTGGCTTCGATGAGCGCACGATCAGTGCCGATAACGGTTATATTGCCAATATCGAGTTCTATACACCGGAAATTGCCAAAGGCCAACGGTTTGTCCTCTTTAGTGATGTGGGTCATCTATATAACAATCAAGCAAATATCGGTGAACTTAAAAACGATACTATCGCTTCAGTAGGCGTAGGGTTCCGTTATACCGATAGTAAAAACGGCTGGAGCGGTTCGCTCGATTATGCGTACGTAATTGATGATATTGAAAATAAATATGACCAAGACAGCAGTAAATGGCATGTCAGTATTAGCAAAAAATTCTAGTGAAGGAGTGTGTTTCAATGAAACTACAACGAAAAATTAAACGTCATATAAAACGTCATATAAAACGCGCTCTGGCAGGAGCAGCAATGACGGCCATGCTAATAACCGCTCCAGTCTTTGCGTTGCCGCAAAACCCTAATGTCGTAGTTGGCAACGGACAGATTACCATTGATAATGGTGCAGGCGGAATTATGAATATTGCAGTTGGTGCCAATGGCGTGATTGACTGGAGCAGTTTTAGTATTGCCAGCGGCGAAACTGTTAATTTTAACTTTGCCGATACATTGGCTGTGTTAAATAGAGTAACCGGCAATAGTATGTCTGAACTCTATGGTGCGCTTAACAGCACTGGCGCTAATGGAAGTATTTTCCTAATAAACCCTAACGGAGTGCTAGTTGGACAAGGGGCAACAATTAATGCCAGCAACTTAGTGTTGTCAACACTAGATATTAGTAATAACGACTTTATGGCGCTTGCTTCTGGCAATGATTTGGCTCCATTGACTTTTGCCAAAAATAGTCAGCAGGCGTCCGCTGGTAAGATCGAGATTGAAAGCGGCGTAGCACTTAATCATATGGCGTATTTGGGACTGGTTGGCGGTAGTATTACTATTGCCCCGAATGTGACAATAGAGACCACTGGAAACATCAGCCTTGTAGCAGCCGATGCAGCCAAGATTCATTTTGGAAAATATGACAATGGTGCCTTAGAGCATGTTTTCACCGAGTCGTTTACTAGCCAGGATACTAACAGCATTAACATAACAGGCACTATTAAGAGTGACTGGATGGACATACTTGGGAATAATATCACTTTTGACAAAGCCAAATTGACTGCAATTAGTGGAATGGCTGTATTAGCCGGAAATAAATCTCAAACCGAGTATAGTGATGTAGAACTTACAACCGTCACAGCCACACCAGATAACAAAATAACACTGACTGAAAGCACAATATCTTTTAATGCTCCCCCCGAAAAAGAATCTCACGGCAAAGTTATCATACTTGGCGGCCAAGTTGACCTGAACAATAGCAACATTCATGTCATTAGAAGTACCTCTGAAACGCCAAAAGTGATTATGACCGCGGCAAATAATATACTTGTACAACAAGGGCGGGAAAATGATGAGGTAGCAATAGCCCGTATTCATGTTACCGACGCCACTCCAAATAATGCGATTACCTTAAACAAGGTATCAATCACTGATACCATCACTAATACCACCTTAGAATCTGACCTTAAAGACAAGGATACAACCGGTATATTTATGCTTGGCGGCAAAGTGGATATAACCGGCACTTCTGACATTAAAGGCGGTGAAGTATTAATTGGCGCTGGCACTAACCTAGGTGTGGAAGCGTGGCTTAATAAAGAGAATGATACATATTATGACGAATATTATTTCACGAATTACTTCAAAAGCAGTCTAGGAAATACGGTGAACGTAGGGGAAGATACAACACTCGTGGCTAATGGCGAGGCAGCCATTTACGCGAATGCTGTTAGCAATGCTGGAACCATTAACTCTCATGGTCATTATGGTATTAATATCAGAGCGTTTGATGAACGAGATTTTAATGAAGAAGGTAACATAGGTTATCAAATCTCATCCAAAAACAATACATTCGTTAATACCGGAACAATTTATGCCGATCAGGCCAACTTTGATCCTGATGCAGACCCAGAGTACGGTATAATCGGAATTGGTGCGAGCTTTATTGACAATACTGGCACAATCAAAGCCAGCAGACACAAAGATGCGTTTGGGGATGATAAGACCGAAGGAGCTACGGAACTATTTGCTGTAGGTACAGTTACAGGTGTGGACACTACTGACAAGTCAATAAAAGTAGATGAACTGAAGCTTGATCTGGATAACTACAACTATAGGCTTATTTGGCAAGGTGAAGGGGATATGCGAGCACCTAATAACCAAGAACCTATACCGCTACATGTCGATCCGACTGACCCAGGCCAGCCAACCGATCCTGGCAATCCAATTGACCCAGGCGACCCGACTGATCCTGGCGAGCCAACCGATCCGACCGATCCCAACGAGCCAACCGACCCAATCGGTCCGACTAACCCTGCCGTTGATGACATCCTAAATGGCGACGGTACACTAGAAGAAAAACAAGAACAAATTATTGAGGTAGTAAATACCATCAACGAATTACCAGCCAACAAGCAAGCTGCTGCCGTAGAAAGTGCCATCAACTCTATCCTAGAGCAAGAATCTTTGTCACAGAGTGAAAAGGAATCTCTCATCAGCAGTGTTGTGAATACCTATGAAGGTACAGCCGCCAGCAAAACGGAATCCAATAACATAACCAGTATAAACCAAGCTAACACTAACACTGCCGAGAATGTTAGTAGCTCTGATTCTACTTTCGCTTCCACCGAGAGTGAAAGCAATGTAACCATCCAATAATCAAGCTCAATCGATTCATTCTATAAAAAAACTTTTTTAATTGTGGAAAGTAATCCATGTAGTCAGTAGTGAATCAAACTAAAGCCCTTAAAGGATGACAAGGAAAACTAACCTTTAAGGGCTTTAGTGCAGATAAAATGGATTTTAACCACTATATGAGAAGCTACAGTTAATTACACTTAATTACTGTTACCCGTTTGCATAAGTCTATACCATTTAACGCTTGAGTCTACTACTGTTATTACGACAGCGACAATCATTAATGCCATTAAAACCGCATTCACAATCAGCCCTTTGGGCAGATAGGTGTCAAAAATAGACATACTCCCAGCAGTAATAGTAGTAATAAACAGAACAACCATCGGCACAAATGTCACCATAGAATAGGCTATGTTTTTCGTCTTTTTAAAAATAATGGTGGTACCGATACATAAAGCAAGCGTTGCCAGCAATTGGTTAGCAACACCAAAGATTGGCCATATCGTTGAGATATTCCCACCATAAAGTAGGTATCCCCAAGTAAAAGACACTATTGCACCGGTAATAATAACACCAGGCCACCAGTTAACCTGCTCGAACGGTTTATAAAATTTGCCGAATATATCTTGAACAATATATCTTGCAACCCTTGTCCCGGCATCGATAGTTGTCAAAATAAACAAGGCCTCGAACATGATTGCAAATTGATACCAATAAGACATTAAATGCTGCAGTCCAGGAATACCGGAAAAAATAGAAGCCATCCCAACAGCAAGCGACACAGCTCCTCCCGGGCGATGCGCAACATCCTCACCCACCATTGCCGATAAATGCGGCAAGTCTACGATTGTGTATCCCATGGAGGCAAGGCTGGGAAATACGGCAGCCGAGGTATTAATGGCAAAATAATCCCCAGGATGTAACGATGTAGCGGCAATGAGAGCCATAACAGCAACAAAGCATTCGGTCAGCATCGCACCATAGCCAATGATCGGAATATCACGCTCATTATCCACTAACTTAGGGCTAGTTCCGGTACTAATTAAGGCATGGAATCCAGACACTGCACCACATGCAATCGTAATCATAAGAAAAGGCCAAACCGGTCCGGCGATGACCGGACCACCGCCTGCGGTAAACGATGTAAATGCCGGCATTTGAATATCAGGCCTCACAATAAATATCCCTAAGGCAAGGGCAGCAATGGTTCCTATTTTTAAATAGGAACTAAGGTAGTCGCGAGGTGCTAACAGAAACCACACTGGCAGCGTCGCGGCAATAAACCCATACACAGGCAACATAATTTTAAGCTGTGTTTCACTGTAAATAAACAAAGAAGCCCAATCAGAGCTTTTAATAACCGGCCCGAGCACCACTCCCGCCAAAATAAGTAGAGTGCCAATAACCGAGGCTTCGCCGATATGACCTGGTCGAAGATAACGCATGTATATACCAATAAACATAGCTATGGGGATTGTCACCGCTACCGTAAAGGTTCCCCAGGCATTCTTAAAGAGGGCATTTACAATAACAATGGCCAGTCCTGCCATAGTCAAGAGAATAATAACCAAAACTGCAAAACTGGCTGCCGCACCAGTCGTTGCCCCAACCTCATCTTTTGCAATCTCTGCAAGGGAGCGCCCCTTATGGCGTATGGACGCAAAAAGCACCACCATATCATGAACACCACCTGCTAAAACAGCACCAATCAACAGCCAGAGAAATCCCGGTGCATAACCATACTGAGCCGCCAATGTCGGTCCGACCAGCGGTCCGGCTCCAGCAATTGCCGCAAAATGATGCCCAAATACCACCCATTTATTTGTAGGTATATAATCACGCCCATCATTGAGTTCGTGAGCCGGGGTTTGGCGTTTTTCATCAATCTGTAGAATCTTAGTTGCAATAAAATAGCCATAATATCGATATGCCAAGACTAGCACAAGTATAGTAATAAGGATTAATGTCAACGCATTCATTTGAATCTCCTTCCCTTATTCCGGATTTTCCTGCGATATAGGCCAAGCTCCCCCGCCGAAAAAGGAATCAGCCTCACGGTTAACACTGCGATACGGATCAGTTTCATGAATAATCGCGTCTGTTGGACATACTTTACTGCAAAGGCCGCAGCCTTTACACAAGTTATCGTCTATACCATACTTATCTGTATCACTGTAGATAGCTCCTTCTGGGCAGACTTCCACGCAATGATTGCAGCGTATACATTGGTTTGTGATAAAATACCTGATTAACTCTGCCATAACACCCTCCTCCTTTACATTTAATATGTCATAAAAATCCTATAAGTATTCTGTAGCCTATCACTAACCTGTACTCAGCAATAACGAATCTGCTAACAAGAAAAAACCCGCGAAATTCGCGGGTTTTATCTATTTTCATTGCTGCTTTAGCACCTATCATACGACCCTGGCTGTCTGTGCGGATCGTCTGATCATTAAAGCTGTCAGCATGCATGGTAAGCAGTGTATGGTTTTGTCCCAGAGTAAGCACAGGGCCATAGACAAAGGAACTGTCGTTCATTGCCAGCCAGCTGCCAGCTTCAAGTGTGATGGAGGCTGCATTGATTGTGGCCGGCTGGAGAGTCGGTTTGACTTGCAGCAAGGCGTCTTGTCCCAGCGTAAAGCTTAGGTTATTCCCTTCCAGGTTAAAGCCCTGTTCCAGAGTAGTAGTGCCTGAGGCCAGGTGTACAGTGGCTGTGCCGCCGTTTGTCGTAAATATGTTATTCCCGCCCCAGAAAAAGTTGCCGCTGCCTGAAGATCCCTCGCGAACCATGGCAAAGGATTTTCCATTGTCCATATTTACCGTTACTCCGCCAGTCAGGTAAACATGGTTTGGCCCATCCCCGATTTTTAGCGAAGCATCTGCAGAGGAGGAAGCCAGAGTGCCTACTGAGGAAAAATAGAGCCGATTGTCAAGGCTGCCAAAGGTAATGTCATTGGCGGTTGTCTTGCCGTTAGTAGTGACGGTATTATTCCGAAAGATGATATCACCGTCTGTAGGCGCAAGGGTGACAGTAACAGGTCCGGTAGTTGTATTTAAGAATAAGGCCCCACCTGCAGCAAAGGAATCCTCATTGCCTGAAGCAATAGCCCGGTTGTTCTCGAACAGTCCCTGACGGATCGTGATATCGGACGGAGAATGAATATACGCCCCGCCCCCTACGGCAATGGCAGAACCTGTATTGCTAAGTGCCAAAGCTGTGTTACCGCTGATCTGTCCCGACAGTGTATCAATACCCCCTGTAAACAATCCGCCGCCCCGGGTTTTGGCATCTCTTGTAGCGTTAATGGCAGAGGCACTGTTATCGTTTATTTTGCCCGAAAAGGCAGTGATGTTATAGGCACGCACCCCGCCGCCATCGGCATCGGCCGTGGCGAAAAATGAATCGTTTTTAACTTGGGCCAAGACAGTATTGCCGCTTACTTCGCCCGAAAGGGTAGTGATGCTGTTATATAGATCCACCCCGCCGCCAGATGCTTGGGCATCTCCTCTATTGCTAACTGCCTCAGCTTTATTCCCGCTTACCTGTCCTGACAGAGTATCCATGTTATCCCAGACTCGTACACCACCGCCATAGACTATGGCAGAGCCTTCACCACTAGCAGCAATGGCGTTGTTGTTGATAATCTGTCCCGACAAAGTATCAATACTTTCTCCGGCAAACACTCCGCCGCCAGTAGCGTAAGCATAGCCGGTCTCACCTGTAGCCGAAACAGTGTTGCCTATTAATTTGCCAGAAAAAGTAGTGATACTATCGGCATGCATCCCGCCGCCCAAAGCAGTAGCAGATATACCTATCTGACTGTTTTCGCCATGTTGAATCACCAATCCGGCACCGCTAAAGTCCAAAACAGTATTGGCATTACCAGAAAGCAAAGGACCGACGCTGTTTGTGCCGTCAATAGTGACCGTAACATGATCAGGTACAGCAAAGGATAGATTCTTGTCGATGGTGATTGTAGACCCTAGAGAGATCGTCTTGCCGTTCAGGCTGCCAGCAAAACTGATGGTATCGTGCGAACTGGCACTTACTATTGCATTACGCAGTGACCCTGAGCCACTGTCATTTATGTTTGTGACTGTGACCTCAGCCGCCAGACTAGAGGCAGGCACAGCGCAGACGAGTATAGCAATGCAATTCTTAAAAAACATGCTAATTAAGA
>NZ_JBYKYF010000125.1:0-649 GCF_057736855.1 Sporomusa sp. | reverse complement strand
ATTAGCATGTTTTTTAAGACGGCTTTGTATTTAGCCACCAACATGCCTATCGCATTCTTAGTTAGTGTCAACAATTCAATCCCACCTTTTAATCAAAAATGTAATCTTTCTCTGTAAAATTAAAGCAAATATAAATTGGCTGTACTATATATTTTTTTTGCAAATTTTACAATTTTTTCATTTTCGATTTTTACAAAAGTGTAATTTAGTTTTAATAAAAAAACATATTCATACAAAATAGGTAATTTTCAATGTTAATTTGCTACCCTTTTTCTCGACTTATCTAGTGAGTTTCTTTGTGCTTTACGCAAAATTTCCCTTGGGCTGTCAACACTCTCAATTGTTAAACCTTGATTGCTGCAACCTGCATAGCATGTGATTTTCGCTTATACAACAACAGAAGAGATCGCATAAAAACGATCTCTTCTGTTGTTAATTTCAAAAACTATAATACATTGCCATATCCTGCATTGCGATTGGACTAAAAATACTTAACTCCTTGCAGCCAAAAGCGGCCAGAACGGTCAGTATCGGAAACGGCGTCACTAGAACTCAGTTTCCAGGCGTAGTCAACCCGCAGAGCATAGTCGCCGGGACGGCTGAATATAAAGCCCAGTCCGGCGCCGGACAATGTGCGACTGTTGGCATC
>NZ_JBYKYF010000124.1:0-8769 GCF_057736855.1 Sporomusa sp. | reverse complement strand
ATAATGTTATAACCCATGGTGGTTATGATTATTGGGATTTGCCTTTTAACTGGACTTTGTCTTGGAATCACAAATTGTAAAATGAATTTATTAATACTTAGAAATTATTACAATAATACCCTCATTCGTTTAGTACGAGTGAGGGTTTTATGTTAACATTATTACATTTCGTTGTCATTATTGTTTATAAACAGAGGAAAGCTGCTTTTGCAGTCTTGGGAAAGTGGTAGTTGCCAAAATGTCTATGATATTAGGTATGGAATAAATCATCTGATATTCGGTCTAACTCTTCGGCCATGATATTAGCTTCTTCGACTTCTTTAGCTACTTCGGTGATGGCTGTGGCGATCTGTCCGATCAGGTTTTCAATATTGGTAACTTGACGGTAGTTTTCTTCGTTGCCTGTTTTTATCATATTGACTACGGAAGCAACTTTCTTTACTGACTGCTCACAGGTAGTTGCTAAGTTCCTAATTTCGGTTGCAACGACAGAAAAAGTTCGGCCATGTTCGCCTACTCTGGCAGCCTCTATGGAGGCGTTTAATCCCAAGAGGTTGGTTTGTGTCGATATGTTCTTAATTAAGTCTAAGACTTGTTCTATTTCCTGGGCTTGATTCATAGATTCAGTTACTTTTTGAGCCGATGTATTGCTTATGGCGGCGATCTCTTGTGCTTGAGCAGATATTTCCTCAGAAGTACTTGCCAAAACACTGATACTATTGGCCAACTTGCTAGCCATATTTTTTATGCGTTCTTGCCTGTCAATTGGTTCAGCTACCGATAAACACCCTATTACTTCGCCGGCACGGTTATGAATAGGATAAGCATAAGCAATATATGGAATACCAAAAGCTGTCTTGTCGGCGCGAACAACCACTCTGCGGTTTTCGGCTACTGCTATAAATACGGAAGTACCCTCTTTTAGCGGTGTACCTGGTGCAATGTTTAGGTTAATTTTTTTACTGGGTTTTGTCAGGAGATATTTTTCTCGGTCAGTTACCGCGACACAATAATCGTTTGGTAATAACTCGGTCAGTATAGGGGCTACATGCAGGTAACATTTCAGAATCTCAGTGTCTGTCATAGCGCTCATTCCTTTTCGCATATTATACATGGCTAAAAAGAGAAAATCCTCCTGTAGAGGATTTTCTCTTTTTTTTCAAATAAAGTGCATTAGTGTGGTATTAAAAGAATTCCTGCAATGGCAACGATATTGCCAATGATAAATAAAAGTACCGAAAAGCCCATTAAATCGCGCAGGCTCATGTTAGCAATAGCGAGTAATGGTAATGCCCAGAACGGACATACGATATTCCAAATGCTCTCGCCCCAAGCTACGCCCATAGCTACTTTCCATGGTTCTACGCCCAGCTCTGCGGCTGCAGGTAACATAAATGGCGCTTGAACAACCCAGTGTCCACCAGCAGAAGGAACAAATATACTAATAATAAGAGATGAGAAGTAACAAGCTAATTCAAAAGTTTCGTAAGTCGAAATATTTAGTAACCAATCTGAAATAACATGCACTAATCCGCTGCCGTGCATGATTCCCATTATACCAGCATAGAAAGGGAATTGCAAAATAATGCCGCTGGCAGTAGCAGTACCTTTGGAAATTGCCTTTGCGTAATTAACTAAAGTACCGTGGGCTAATATTCCCATTACGATAAACATAAAGATCAATATGTTAACATTAAGATTAAAGCCATTTTTCATAAAATACATGCCAAGGTAAACCAAACCAGCTAAACCCAGCGTATAGTTTAAGAAACGGCTGTTATCCATTTTGTCGGCTAAGAAGGATTCCGTTGTAGTGGCGGCTGCAATTTCAACTTTTTCGTCTTCCAGCCTGGAAACATCGGCTAATACAACGTCTTCTTTCTTTTTAGGGAGCATGAGAACGCAAACAAAGGGGATTAAAATGGCTAAGGTAAAAGTAATTAGCATAGCCTGAGGATGGAAAATAGTCTGAGTCAGAGGAACCAATCCCATTTGGCTTTCGAGGAAATGGCCTTTGGTGTTAATGACTAGCGGTACAGAAGCTGATAGTCCGCCGTGGGTAATAATAATGCCAGAAAACGCTGCAGTAACAAGAACACGGAAGTCGGTGTCTCTATGCTGTTTTGCGGCTTCTCGCGCAAGAAAACCACCTGCGATCAAGCCTAATCCCCAGTTTAGATAATAAAGAAACATGGAGGCAAAACCAATGAATAGTATGGTTTGTGTCGGTGTCTTGGGAATAAGGACAATTTTCTTCAAAAAGTTACGTACTATATTAGCAGAGGCTAAAGCATAACCAGTTATCAAAACTAATGACATTTGCATTGCAAAGGCTAAAATATCAAAGAAACCTTTGCCCCAGTACTCAGCAACTTCAAGCGGAGTTTTATGGGTTACAATCATGGCCATAGCACCAACAAATAAAGTAATAACCCATACGATGGTAAACGGATCCGGTAAATACCTTTGCATCAAGTTCACAAAGAACATGAGCACGCGATTAATCATATTTGCACATCCATTTCTTTAAATTTTAGTGTGATTAGTGGACAAATTTTATTGCGGTAACTAGAACTAGACGAATTTTTAGTGCGATTACGACATTACCTTGAGGTTTGGAGAAATAATGTAATCTGCTTCGGTACTTTTGCGGATCATCGATTCAGTCACATTAGGTGCTATTTCTGTCAACAGTAACCCATTTTCTGTTACCTCAAAGACACATAAATCTGTAATAATTAAATCTACTTCTTTAGAAGCTGTCAAAGGTAGTTGGCATTTTTTTCTGATTTTGGGTACCCCACCTTTGCCAACATGCTCCATGGCCACAATAACCCGTTTGGCGCCTACGACAAGATCCATTGCACCACCCATGCCTGGTACAATTTTTCCTGGCACCATCCAGTTGGCCAAGTTACCTTCCTGGTCCACTTCCAATGCACCTAGAATTGTGGCGTCCAGGTGTCCGCCGCGGACGATAGTAAAAGACATGGCACTATCAAACATAGCGCCGCCTGGTAGTACACCAGCCGGCTGACCACCGGCGTTTGTCAAATCGGGATCAGGATTTTCGCCTGCTGGCCCAAGACCAATGAATCCATTTTCGGAATGTAGGATGACTTTTTTATCACTTGGTAAATATTCTGCAACTAATGTAGGTATGCCTATGCCTAGGTTAACTACATCTCCGTTTTTTAGTTCCTGAGCAACTCTTTTTGCAATGAGAACTCTGCTTTCCATTACTTTTCTCCACCTTTAAGCCTGAATAATACTGTCTACAAAGATTCCGGGCAACATAATTTCGTCTGGATCCAATTCGCCTGTAGGTACAATATGTTCTACTTCTGCAATGACATAATCAGCGGCAGTTGCCATTTGCGGATTAAAATTTCGGGTGGATCTTCTGAATATCAGGTTGCCATCAGTATCAGCTTTGTAGGCCTTTATTAAGGCAATATCGGCTCTAAGTGGAGTTTCCAATAAATAGGTGCGGCCATTTACCTCAATAGTTGACTTGCCTTCGGCAACAATAGTTCCTAGACCGGTAGGAGTCAGTACTCCGCCCAGCCCTGCTCCGCCAGAACGGATTCGTTCGATTAATGTACCCTGTGGTGATAACTCAACCTCTAATTCATTAGCATTCATTTGCCGTCCGGTTTCGGGATTGGTTCCAACATGAGAAACAATTACTTTTTTGACTTGGCGATTAACAATTAGTTTACCAATACCGCGATCAGGAAAACCAGTATCATTGGCGATAATCGTAAGGTTTTTGTATTTCCTGTCGACTATTGCGTCAACTAGACGGTTTGGTGTTCCGATAGCTAAAAATCCGCCGATCATTAGAACCATCGAATCTTTAATTTTGGCTGCAGCATGATCTAAAGTAATTACTTTTGGCATTATTTCCCCCTCAGTTTTAGTTATTAAGCCTTTAACACCCACTACTATATAAATTGCAAGAAACGTGCCAAGGCAATATTTGCTCAATAATTAAAAATTTATTAAAAAACTCTGTATCCTGAGACAAGTCTGATGATAATTTTCAACGCAAAATTTGTCGAATTATCTGTTAAACGTACTCAGTTCTCAGGTTTTAAGAGATGAAAAAACGCATCAGGCCTGATGCGTTTTTTCATCTCTTAAAACAATTCCCAGTTTTTTAGCTTTCTTTACAATGGTTGATTGGTCAACCTTCAGTGCTTTGGCAGCTTTTCGGGTACTTCCGTATAGCGCCAGTGCTTCTTGGATAGCCTTTTTTTCTACATCACTTACAAGTTCTTTAAGACTTTTCTCTTGTAAAGAAACCTTGTCTGAATGGGATGGGGTTAAATTAAGCAGAGCCCCTAATTGCTCATTACTTACTTTACCGTTTGGTTCAGAGATAATAACAAGCCTTTCAATAATATTTTGTAATTCACGAATATTTCCCGGCCAAGGGTATTGCTGCAGCATTTCAAAGCCAATAGGGTCTATGGTGATGTTCTTTGAATATTTCGCTTTATAGGTATCTAGGAAATAGCGAGCTAAGGGCTCAATATCTTCAACGCGCTCCCGTAATGGCGGAATATGGATAGGGAAGACATTTAATCGATAGTATAAGTCCTCACGGAAGCGTCCTTGTTTTACCATATCCTTTAAATCACAGTTTGTCGCCGACAGTATTCTTACATCTAATTTAATCGGCTTAGTGCCGCCAATACGAGTGATTTCTTTATGCTGGATGACTCTGAGCAGCTTTGACTGCAGTTCTAGCGGCATATCCCCAATTTCATCAAGCAAAATCGTACCTTTATCCGCTAATTCAAATAATCCGATTTTACCTGAACTGGTAGCCCCGGTAAACGCACCTTTGGCATAACCGAAAAGTTCTGCTTCTAGCAAATTGGCAGGAATGGCTGCACAGTTAACTTTGATATACGGCTTGTCCTTTCTTGTACTATTTAGATAGATTTCATTCGATACGACTTCTTTGCCGGCTCCGGTTTCACCTGTAATTAATACGGTTACATCCAATTTCGCTACTTGCTGGATTTGCTTCATAATTTGCTGTGTCTGAATACTGGTTCCAATTATATTATTGTTTAACTGCGATTTTCTGAGATGTTCGGCTTCCAAAGCGCTTTTTACTTTATCTTTTTCTACCGCTTTCATCTTTCGCTGCGAGGCTTCCAACTCACTTTTCATCTGGAGTAAATCCGTGATTTCTCTATCAATGACAACGACTTTCTTTACATTGCCATTGGCATCAAAAACCGGGCTGCCGGTGACTAGCATTTTGGTTCCGTTTCGTAGGCTTTCAGCCATGGCATTTACTTGTTTTTTACTTTTAATTACTTCTGGGCTTACCGCATTCAGGTATATTCCTTCTTCCATAAGTTCATCAACATATTTTCCAAGTACTTCATGGGGTTCAATGCCAGTAATTCTTGTATAGGCTTTATTAACATACAGCGTCTTTCCCTCGCCGTCAGTAAGATAAATGCCATCATATAAATGATCGCCAATCTCAAAAAAGTCGCGCATATCAACCAGAACCTGCCGCAGACTGGCGACAATTTCTTGGCGAGAGGAACTATCTAAAATGCCTTTCTCAATTTTTTTTATTGTGTTCTGCAATATGCTTTCGCTACTTACCATTATATTTTTCAATACTCTCACGCCTTTTTTAGATTGTACGTATCCAAAACTAATGATACCGAATCAATATAAAAATGTAAATAATGAAAAACTTCCTTCTCTGTTTTTGTGACTTTGGCATAAAAATTGCAATTGTATAAGAGTGAGCCTTACAACACCCACAAGGAGGATGAAGTTTTGAAAGAAGTTGTTATTGCCGCAGCATACCGAACAGCTATTGGTAGCTTTAACGGCACACTTGCACCTTTATCTGCTGTCGAACTTGGCAGTACTATTATTCACGCCACGCTGGAGAAAGCTAACTTGTCACCATGTGATGTTGACGAAGTCATCATGGGGAACGTACTCCAGGCTGGCTTGGGACAAAACCCTGCCCGCCAAGCGGCGATAAAAGCTGGTCTTCCTATCGAAGTGCCTGCTTATACTATTAATAAAGTTTGCGGTTCCGGCTTAAAGGCTGTTAACTTAGCTGCTCAGGCTATTTTGGCTAACGATGCTGATGTTGTTGTCGCGGGCGGGATGGAAAGCATGACCAACGCTCCTTACGTTTTAGAAAGCAAAGCGCGTTGGGGATATCGCATGGGCAACAGCAAATTAGTTGACGTCATGATTCAAGACGGTCTGTGGTGTGCCTTCAATGATTATCATATGGGCATCACTGCTGAAAATGTTGCCGAAAAATATGGTATTACCCGTGAAATGCAGGACCAGTTAGCTTATGAATCGCAAACCAAGGCGATAAATGCCATTGATAATGGTGCTTTTAAACAAGAAATTATTCCTATAACCATTAAAGGCAAAAAAGGTGACATCATTTTTGATACTGATGAATATCCTAAACACGGTACTTCGCTGGAAACACTGGCAAAATTGCGTACAGCGTTCAAAAAAGACGGCACCGTTACTGCCGGTAATGCTTCTGGCATTAACGATGGCGCTGCAGCTCTTGTCGTTATGTCTGGAGAAAAAGCCAAAGCGCTTGGAATTAAGCCTTTAGCAAGAATTATTGGCTATGCTTCCGGCGGGGTTGATCCATCTATCATGGGAATGGGCCCTGTATCGGCCACTAAAAAAGCTCTTGCCAAAGCTGGATTGACGGTAGACGATATCGATTTATTCGAAGCAAATGAAGCTTTTGCTGCTCAGTTCTTGGCTGTCGGCAAAGAATTGGGACTTCCAAAAGAAAAAATCAATGTTAACGGCGGTGCCGTAGCTCTTGGTCATCCGATTGGTGCTAGCGGTGCCCGCATCCTAGTAACTCTTATCCACGCTATGCAACAGCGTCAAGCCAAGCGCGGGCTTGCTACACTGTGTATCGGCGGCGGTCAGGGTATAGCAACAATTGTAGAATTAGTCTAATTTTTTATGAGGTGATTTACATGATGGAAAAAACAATTATTACCGTTGCTACCACAGGCGCATGGCCTACTAAGGAACACAATCCCAACATCCCCTTAACTCCTGAAGAAATTGCAAATGATGTATATGAATGCTGGAAAGCCGGCGCTGCTGTTGCACATCTTCACATGCGTGATGATGAAGGCAAAGGTACCATGTCCATCGATAAATTCCGCGAAACTGTTAAGTTAATCAGAAGCAAATGTGATATTGTACTTAACCTTACAACCTCTGGCGACCTGAATGCTACCGAAGAAACTAGAATGGCTCATCTCATTGAGTTAAAGCCTGAATTGGCCTCTTATGACTGCGGTTCTATGAACTGGATGCACAACAGCGTGTTCCTTAACCCTCCTCATTTCCTCGAAAAACTTGGCAAAACCATGATGGAAAATGGCGTAAAACCAGAAATTGAAATTTTCGACGCCGGTATGATTTATAATTCCATCTATTATATGAAAAAAGGTATTATCGCTCAGCCTGCTCATTATCAGTTTGTATTGGGTGCTGCCGGCGGTACTGCTGCAACGATTGAAAACCTGGTATACCTTAAAAATCTGTTGCCACAAGGATCTACCTGGTCCGCGCTGGGAATTGGCCAAGGACATCTGCCTATCATGATGGCAGCTATTGCAATGGGCGGTCATGTTCGTGTAGGTATGGAAGATAACGTATATTATGCTAAGAACCAATTGGCTGAGTCCAATGCTCAATTTGTTGCTCGTGCAGCCAGACTGATTAAAGAAGCTAACAGAACTGTTGCAACCCCAGATGAAGCAAGAGAAATTCTTGGCTTAAAAAAATAAAATAGGAGATAAGCAACATGATAAATAAAATTGGTGTTATCGGCGCAGGCACTATGGGCCATGGCATTGCCTTATCCTTTGCCTTATATGGTTATGATGTAAATATGTATGATGCCTATGAAGAGCAATTAACCAAAGCAATGAAGAACATTGCTGATGCGTTGGCACTTCTGGCTGAAGAGGATTTTATTAAACCAGAGGATATTGAGGCTACTCTTGGCCGGATTAAGGTTCATAATGACCTTAAACAAGCGGTTGAAGATAGGGATTATGTGATTGAAGCTGCTCCGGAAAAAATGGAGCTTAAGCAAAACCTGTTTAAGCAGTTGGACGAGTATTGTCCTAAACATACTATTTTCGCCAGCAACACCTCCAGCCTTAAGCTGGATGGCATGATGGCGCTGCTCCCAGAAGAACGCAAGCAGCGCATGATTGTTAACCACTGGTACAACCCCGCTCATTTAATGCCGATTGTTGAACTTTCCTGTTTCGGTAATATGCCGGAGGAAATCTACAAAGAAGTTGAGCAATTATATAAAAGTATTAAAAAGCAGACTGTCAAAGTGCTGAAAGATGTTCCTGGACTTGTTGCTAACCGCATTCAGCAGGGTGTTGCCAGAGAAGTGTTTTCTTTAATTGAGCAAGGCGTTGCTGAACCTGCCGATATTGATAAAGCGTTGAAATTCGGTCCTGCTTTCCGTTATGCTACAACGGGTCAATTGGAGGTAGCTGATTTCGGTGGACTGGATATCTGGTGCATTGTTGGCGACAATCTGTTAAAAGAAATGGATAATCGACAAGGTGCCAACGACCTTCTGAAGCAAAAAGTCGCCGAAGGTAAACTGGGAATTAAAACTGGTGAAGGATTCTACAAATATGATCCAGCAGAAATTCCGGCCATTACGAAAAAATTCGCTAAAAAATT
>NZ_JBYKYF010000123.1:0-8772 GCF_057736855.1 Sporomusa sp. | reverse complement strand
CAACTATTTTAGGTTACTTTCCATTGCGTTACTCTTATTCCGGTTCTCGCTGCAATTGCCGAATTTGTAATGCAAGGCGCCGCTTTTCTCTTTGCCCGCCTAATATATTCAGCACAAAGCGGCTGTTGGTCATTTAGAAATAAGGACGCTGGCTAGCCAAATCTGCAGGATTTAAAATCAAGCTGGCAAGAGATTTACAAGCAAAAATAGGGTAAAAAAAGACCTGAGGCTATATGTCTCAGGTTTTTTAG
Organism: Sporomusa sp.; assembly: GCF_057736855.1. NCBI lineage: Bacteria > Bacillati > Bacillota > Negativicutes > Selenomonadales > Sporomusaceae > Sporomusa > Sporomusa sp. Next base: position 8,521 of record NZ_JBYKYF010000123.1, on the reverse strand, counting down.
TTACTTAAGCCCAAAGAAAATGAGCGTGTGTTGTAAGCTGTTTTTCACAGTTTTTGTACAAGCTTTTGAATGAATAGATATTCGTACGGTTGGCCGTTGATGGCTTTAACTGCGGCAATAATAGAAGTGATACATAAGAGCAGCCAGAGTAATGCTATTAACGGCAATAGCAAGAAGCTAACTAAGATCATACTAATAAGCTGGTGGTTGTGGAAAGTACGCCGATTTCATAGGTAAGGAATAAAATCCGTATTTTAGAAACATGATAGACAAAAAAAAGAGTTGTGCGAGGAATACTTATGTATTGTGATTTTTGCGGAAAAACACTAGCTACTAATGTAAAGTATTGCCGCCATTGTGGCCGCCGGTTAAGAGACCGTTTGGAAGATACCAGGCCATTACCTGTTATTAACGAAACTTTGTTAACCCTCGGTAGTAGCAAACGACCGGCAACTAACTCATTTTCCTGGTCTAATTTACCGTTACAAAGAATGATTACGCTGAATAAAGTACAAATGCAGAAAATCGTATATAGCATACTTTCTCTTACTATCATGGTAATACTGGTATATATCCTCATGACTTTTGAAACTGTTGAGGAGTACCAGATACTCACGGCACTATGGGCGATTATGTTGGCGGTATATACTTGGAGTAAAAGCAGGTAAGTTAAAAATAGGAGCAAAGCTCGCAATTTTGCGAGCTTTGCTCCTGTAAAAAAAGTAGGGTTAGCCGTGCAAGTACAAAATTGCTTATCAATCGTCGGTAACGAAATCGTTGTCCGATGGCTTAAATTTTTTTTGTTTGGTGACTGCTTTATGTATCTTGGTCCATACTTTGCCCCACTGGGTTTTGGCAGATGCTGACCTTGCAAGCTGCCAGCCAGTAATAAGGCCGGCATCGCGGTGGGAAAGGCGGCTGGACGAAGCCTTGACCAGTTCCTGTAATAGGGGGAAGGTGAAAGCAACATCCCTAACTTCGCCTAATAAATCCTGAAGCTGTTCCAAACGTTTGATAAGCAATTGGGTACTGGCCGGTAGTACAGGGGTCAAAGCTTCAAGTGTATAACGAAGGCGTCTGCCATCAATTCTAAGTTCATGAACGGCGGTTAAATCACTAAGGTCAAGTGTATCGCCCTGCCGTAAAAGCTGGGTAAGCCAATAGCGTAATCGTTGGTAAACAAACTGCTTATAGATTATCTGGTTGTCATGGGTATTGCTCCAGTTGAGTAGAAATGACCATAATCCTAACAATACGGGTGTAAGTTCACCACTGGAAACTGCAGTATAAAAATTGGTTCTTTCGTCATTGCGTTTGTTGACAATGGATTCTGTCAGAACCGGCTTACCGGCATACTCAGGGGTTACTAGGAGCATATAGCTAGTTAACTGGTCCCAAATCAGACTAAACTCATCCAAGTCACGGATGCGGCCAAGCCTGCGGTTCCAAGATTTAAGTTTGTTTAGCCAATCGGCGTACTCTTCGGTCGGGATTAGCGGTTTGGCAAATTGGAAGAGTGAGCTGAGTCTTAACAATACCGTTCGGAATTTATGTAAAGTTTTGCTATGATTAGGATTGGTTAAATATGCTTGTTGAGCGCTGATGGCTTGATGAATGGTGTGAATCATCATTTCGCTGAGTACCTGGTGCGCAGGCATAACAGTACTTGCTTTTGTCAGAGGGAAAGGCAAGGGGATGTCTTGAGCAAGACCCTCCGTCAAACCAGCTAATACCATGGCGCGGTATAATTTGCTAGCTTGTTCCGGTAGTAAGGGAAACTGATCAGCTAAAGCTGCTCCTAACCAAATCAGCGATTGGGGTTGTCCCACTTTTAATTCGAGTTCAAGCTCTAGAATGTTTTGTTGTTTATCGCCAGCTATAATATTGCCAGAATCAAGAGCAAGCTCAATTGTACTGCCATCAGCGGTAACGATATCCATGGTATAGCGTTCAAAGCATGTGCTGAATACCGGTTCTAACGGCAAATTGCCAGCAGCTTCGGCCAGACGTCCGCCGATATCGGTTAATAAAAAGGGTTGGATGCTCGGTAGCTGGCTTTTTACTGGTATATTATACTCTAAGCGCTGGTGAAGCCCACCGTCACTGGTACCATCTGCTTTTACCGTAGCTATCCATTCTCCGTCGGCTAAACGCAGCCGATAGGATAAGCGCGATTTAAGCAAGCGATGATCTGGGGTATCGTAATAGATAGTTTCAAGGATTTGCCTGCGCGGCGGCTGAGTGGATAGTTCCTTAAGCAACGGAGCCGTTAGTAGGTTGTTGATACAGGACGGATCGGCCAACCGCAATTTAAGTTCTGCTTCCATATTAGACACGGAAAATACCTCCTAAGTAGAGCATGTCCGGAAATCAGCATAGTATAATTAATTCGCGTTTAGTCAAAAAATGCCTTTATTAGAGCCATACAAATCTTACCTCTAACGCGATGCGGCGGCTCCGGCCTTATGCAAATATTGTAAGACGGTGGTTGCGATGGTTTGGGCGGCAGCCGGCCGGGCAAGCAGGGCAGCCATTTTCTGCATAGAACGCAACCGTTCTGGTTGTGTTAATAATTCATAGACAGAGTTAGCTAGGTTATGGTTATGTTGGACCCAGAGCGCGGCTCCGGTTTGGCTCAGGTATGCAGCGTTTTCTGTTTCCTGGCCGGGGATCGCTTGGCATAAAAGCATAGGCAACTGCATAGACAAGGCTTCACTGATGGTAAGAGCTCCAGGTTTAGTAATAAGTAAATCAGCAGCAGCCATAAGTTCCGGTATATGCCGGGTATACCCAATGACTTTGCTTGGGTGAATGAGATCCTGTGCTCGCGCGGACAACGTGCGGCGTAAGGTTGCGTTGCGGCCAGTCACTGCTACTATGTTGAGCGGCAGTGGCAAGGAATCAATTGTAAGTACGACTTGTTTTAAATCACCTAGCCCAAGTCCGCCGCCCATAATGAGAATTACAGGATGAGTGTTACAAAACCCTAACGTTTGGCGCAGAAGTGTCTGGTCAATGGCGGCAGGAAGGCAGCGAAACTTGGGGTCAATGGGAATGCCTGTAGCGTGAATGCGGGTGGGCTCAATGCCTTGTAATGCTAACTGTTGTTTAAGTTTAGAAGTGGCAACAAAATACAAATCGGTTTCGTTGTAACACCAGAGGCGGTGGACTGCAAAATCGGTAATAACGCCAACGAGTGGTATAGATATCCTGCGGATTCGCTTAAGATAGGCTGCAGCGCCGCAGGGAAAAGGGTGGGTACAAATAATAGCATCAGGGTGATGTTCCTGAATAAGCTTGAACATACTTCGTTTCATGATTTTGGCTATGAGGTTTTGTACTTCGCTACCAGGCAAAGGCATTTGCGATATGCGGTATAGTAGATCATACATATCGGGAAACACATCAATCATTTTTAGGTAAGATTCCTTTACCAGTGAATTGAGGTATGAGTCACCGGCCATGAAATCAACAACCTCAGTTACAGCCCGATTGCTGTTTTCAAGGGCTGTTTTAATCGCTTGCGCTGCTTGCGTATGTCCGGTTCCTATCGACGCAGAGACTAAAAGAATTTTTGCCGGTTTAGTTTTTTTCGACAAAGTGACCACCTCATATGACGAAAAAACGCCCGCATGTATTGCTTAGCTGCAAATAAGCGGTGCGTTTATGTTAAGCTATCAGGCTATATACATCATTGTATGCTTTACCATTAGCAAGGTCAAGCTGAATTATGGCAAAAGCCTATTGTAAAGTATTTAATTTTTATGTGGCTTTCTACTCGGGTGGATCTGTGAATCATCACTTAGATACTTACCTGGTTAAGCCTTGGGGATTAGAGTTGCTGTTTTTAAAAAAGTGGTTAGTTTATCATATTATATCACACTACAGAAAAGTAAGGAATGAGGATACCATTACCTTTCTCCTGACAAAAAGCATTGGCGATGCAATGGGTTCACGTCAGTTCGGGGGGATTAGATCTCCAATTGGGATGAGGTCGCCTGTAGGGCGAAAGTGCTTGGCTTAGCGTATAAGATACATGTATGCAACCAGCCTTTATTTGTCATAATAAAAAAAATTGAAGAAAATGCTTATAGAGGTGGATTAAGGATGAACAGAAAATGGATTATTTGTTTGCTATTACTTGGAGCATTATGTTTGATACTTGCTGGTTGTAGTTCGCCGCAAAAAAAGCCAGAAACGCCCCAATTGCCTGCGCCTAAGCAAACTACGCAGCAGCAGGAACCGGACATTACTGTGTTTATGCATGAAACGGGCGAAACAAAGACGATGAAAATGGAAGAATATCTTGCTGGTGTTGTAGCAGGAGAAATGAAAAATGACTGGCCGGTTGAGGCACTGGCAGCCCAAGCTATTATTGCCCGTACATTTACGTTGGAAGCGATTGAGACTAAAGGCGGTGTTCCTGAGCGAGGTACTCAGGCGTCTACTGATATCAAAGAATTCCAAGCGTATAATGCCAAGGCGGTTAACGATAATGTCAGAAAGGCGATACAAATGACACGAGGTATGGTGTTGACTTATCAGGGTAAACCCATCCAGGCCTGGTTTCATGCCTCAGCTGGCGGCATTACCGCTACTGCCAAAGAGGGATTGAATTACCAGGAGGCTGAGCCGCCCTATATTCAATCCGTTCAGTCACCAGATGATTTGGCGCCAGCAGATGTTAAAAATTGGACAGTTGTTTTCTCCAAAGAAGATGTTATTGCAGCTATGGATAAGATTGGTAAAAAGGTAAATGATATTAGCAGCATAGAGATTAAGCAGAAAGGCCCGTCAGGCCGGGCTGTTACGCTTATGGTTAATCGCGAAGTTGAGGTGTCAGGACCTGAACTGCGGATGGCATTAGACAGTACTAAGCTAAAGTCCATGCTGTTAGATAAAATCGAAGTCGGTGAAGAAAATGTAATTTTTGCTGGCAAGGGCTATGGACATGGAGTCGGCATGTCACAGTGGGGAGCTAACCGTATGGCTAAAGACGGAAAAAAGCCTGAGGAGATTGTTGCCCATTATTTTAAAGGTGTGAAAGTCGAGAAACGTTGGGAGTAAGGTTGAATATAAACTAGAAAACGCCACGACTTTTGTTCGTGCGGCCTATCAGATCAACCCGCAGGTTATAGGGCTAGGCATCACATGATTGGACACCGGACGGCCGCATTTGGCGATAGCCGGGGTCAAGGCTTGGCCTAGCCTGGGGGCTATTATTTTAGAGTAAATGGCATATTTTGCGCATGGATGTAACTACATTATGTGTCAAAGGTCGGAGTATGGCAATATTGTGCTTATACCTTGTTATGAACCATCGCAGATTCAGACTTTGCTCAGACAATCGTTGTTGGTTACTGGTACACTGAACAATAAGGGAGGCTGTCATGACGGTGTGGAAAAATAATAAGGGAAAGCAGCGCAGCTTCGCTAAACTGTCAGAGGCCCTACCTGAGAACAAGCTAAATCGTGTTAGAACACGCCTGATTTCACTAAAAAAGCTGATTCAAGACTGTGCTCAACTTGGTGAAGCTATGTCTGGTGTTGTGGCAGATCTCAGGGCTGTACCGGCTCCAGACAATGAGATGTTTGTGTTAACGCCAGAGCTATCGCAAAATGTGACTTTGTTAAAAACGGTTTTCCGTGATTGCAATGATATCAAGTTCCGTTTTTTTAAGACCGGTGGCCGGCAGGCCTTAATGGTATTTATGGATGGCATGATCGATTCTATTACGTTAGAATTTAATGTTTTAGCACCGCTTATGATGGTTGCAACAAGCGATACTGACTTAAAAAAACTGATGGAAGAAAAGCTTACTGTCGTTGCCATCAGTCTTGAAACAAGCGCTAACGTTGCGATTGAGGCCGTTATGAGCGGCAAAGCCCTTGTTCTGATTGACGGTTTGCCTGAGATTTTAATTGTTGATGCCCCCAAATATATCAAACGTAGTGTAAATACTCCTGTACTTGAGGAAAATTTGCGCGGCCCGCAAGATGCTTTTAATGAAACGCTGGCAGATAATATTGTCCTGCTGCGCCGTCGCACGAAAGACCCTAATATCAAAGTCCGTATCCTGGAAGTAGGTCAACGCAGCAAGACGGCAGTTGCGCTTGTTTATTCTGCAAATTTAGTTAAACCTGGACTTTTGGAAGAAGCAGAGCGACGGATACGAGCTATTTCAACAGATGGCATATTTGTATCCAAAGCGCTGGAAGAGGCCATGGTTGAGCATCCTTGGACGCCTTTTCCACAATTAGATTCTACCGAACGGCCAGAAAAGGTAGTGACTGCTATCTATGAAGGCCGGGTAGGCATTCTTGTAGATAATACGCCATCTTCCATAATTATCCCCTGTACTTATGCCAACATCATGCAGACGATTGATGATAATACCATACCGGCTTCTGTTGCCAGTTTGATACGGTTTAGTCGGCATATAGCCGCTTTAATGGCTGTTTACCTGCCGGCGCTGTATATTGCCGTCGTATCCTACCATCCTGGCATGCTGCCAACCGGTTTGGCGATATCGCTTGCTGAGCTTAGAGCACGGACTCCTTTCCCCTCCTTTTTAGAGGCTCTGCTAATGGAAATACTGCTTGAACTCTTTCAGGAAGCCATTACTCGGCTGCCGAAAAAGGTCTCCAGTGCAGCCAGTATGGTGGGGGCCTTTGTTATTGGCACAACGGTTGTACAGGCCGGACTGGTTAACCCGTTTTTGGTAGTGATCATTGCTACTACTGCCATTTCTTCTTATGCTATGCCGTATTACTCTTTTGGCTTAGGGCTGCGTGCCTTAAGAGTACCGATCCTGCTGTTGGCCGCCGTTTTGGGGCTATACGGCGTTATGTTGGGGTTTCTTACTATTACCGTACATCTTTGTTCTTTGAAAAATTTTGGTGAGTCTTATCTTGGGGGTACGCTAAATGTGGACAACTTCTCAGATTGGAAAAATACGTTAATCCGTGCACCAAGTAATTTTATGAAGACAAGACCAGGAGAATTCGGTGCCCAGGACAGTAAGCGGGCAAGTAACAGTTAGTTGACCCATATAGGGTTAATTGCGATAAATATTATGGATGGGGGCTTGAGGGAACCTTATGGCTAATTTGGAAGTAAACAGCAAAATGTCAGTATGGCAGTTTGGCGTTGTTTTGATGGCCTTCATGCTAGGGGCTCAGTTTGTTTCTTTGCCAGGCCATTTGGTTCCTCAGGCTAAGCAGCTTGCGTGGGTCAGTGTTCTTCTTGGCGGCGGACTATTTTTTTGCGTCGCCTGGATTATGCTCAAACTTGCCGCTTTGTATCCCCACAATGATATTACAGAGTACCTGCCGCGCCTTTTGGGTAAATGGGGCGGGGTGGCTGTTATTGGTATCCTGATGCTTGTCTTCTTATTGGAGTTGTGGGTGGCGCAAACTCAATTCAGCAGAGTGCTGGTATTTTTTATGTTTGATCGCACGCCGCCTGATGTACTTATCATGTCGATGCTTGCCGTTGTAGTTTATGCTGCGGTTCAGGATCTGGGGACTATTATACGGATAGCGCAGCTTACATTTTTTATCTCGGTTGCTATGAGTGCTACGGTCTGGAGTGCTGGTATTTTTAATTTACAGCCGGAAAATCTGCTACCGTTTTGGACAGACAAACCGGAAGGCATTTTTAAGGCAGTGATAAGTACCTATGGAATATATAACGGGTATGAAAGTATTTTGCTGCTATTTCCGCTAATTAGCCAAAAACGCAATAACATTATAAAGGTGACGGCGGTAGGATTTGCGTTTATTACCCTTGTGGGCATCGTCATTATTGTGATGACGATTGGGGTATTATCGGTCGAGTCAGTAAAGAGTGAGTCTTATCCGACGTTAGTGGTAGTGCGCAGTGTGGAATTGCCTGGTACATTTATTGAACGGTTGGAAAATTACTTTCTTATTGCTTGGATTCCGTTAATCTTTAACTCTCAGACGTTAATCCTTTACGGTATGGCACGAATCATGAGTAAGGTATGGGGACATGTTGACCACCGGCCCTGGGTATTGGCGTTAGCGCCTTTTATTTATACCGGTGTAACTCTGCTGGATGGCAACCAATGGGTTACAATGGTTGAAAAGACGGCAAATTTTCTGGGGTTAGCCTTTTCCCTAGGGATAATACCGCTGGTATACCTGTATGCTAAGCGGAAACAACATGAGGTGGAAACCAGTGAAAGCTAGTAGACGGCTGGCGGGAATAGTACTCATTTTGGCTATGGGGCTTGCTGTTAGTGGCTGTTGGGATAGGCGGGAACTCCAGGATAGAGGCTTTGTTATGGCTGTGGCCATTGATACCGCCGAAGCCGGCCAGAAACCGCAGCAGGGAAGCGAGGCGGCCCAAACGGAAACTTTTGTACAGCCGTATGGCGAAAAACGTTACCGGGTTAGCCTGCAGATCCTCAGACTGGTAAAACAGATGGATGATGAGCAAAAAGATGGTGGTGGAAAAACCTATGTCTTATCAAATACTGGGCAGTCCTTGTTTGAG
>NZ_JBYKYF010000122.1:0-8780 GCF_057736855.1 Sporomusa sp. | reverse complement strand
CGTACCGGCAAAATTGGGGATGGCAAAGTCTTTGTCTATCCGATTGCCAATGCCGTTCGCATTCGTACTGGCGAAGAAGGCGACATTGCCATTATGGACCCGGCGGATATGCCGAAATGAGCCAAATAAAAAAGAACCCCTGGAGTTTAGTTTAATCATTCTGAACTCCAGGGGTTTTCACTATCCAGCACATGCATTCTTCTCTTTACACTGGCTACAATTACCATTGCATTGGGTTAACAATAGTTTATGGCAGCGCGGACAGCGGATCTCGCCCGCTGTACAAACCATTTTGCATTGCGGGCATACTTGCTGTTGCATGATAATCACCTCTCTCTAATGACTACATGACAAATGCCGCTACGATGGCGCCAATAATAAAAGCTAATACCCAAGAACTGAGCCAAATCAAACCACCCTCTTTGCTGCCGCGTTCTTTAAGCATAACAATTACGGAAGCAACACAGGGAACAAATAGAGTAATGGTAACCAACGCCACTAACGTCTGAGCAGCCGTAAGCTCCATATCGCTTAATCCGGCAGCACCAAAATCACGCCGGATAAGACCCATAATAAAGGCAGTAGCTGTTTCTTTAGGCAGTTTGAGCATACCTTCCGTTACCGGAGCCAGTGCTACCTGAATAATCTCCAGCAGTCCGGTAAGCCGCAAGCCGGAGATAATCAACGCACCCAGCATAAACAGTGGCGATGCTTCTAATAAAAACGCATATGATTTGGCAACCGTTTTTTTCAAGACATTTTCACCGCGCGGTAAGCGAATGGGTGGTAAATCAATCAAAAGATCAGAGGATTGCCCTGGCAGCACTTTGTTCAAAATTTTACCGGTTATCCCCAATACTAACAAAATGACACCAACATAAATAGCCATATATTTACCATCAATACCTGCCAGCATCCCCGCAATAACACCCAACTGGGCTGAGCATGGTATAGCTAAACCAAGTACAGCAGTAGCAATGGTTCGCTCACGCTTGGTTCCTAAAATCCGGGTGGTAATAGTAGCCATAGTTACACAGCCAAAACCTAAAATCAAAGGAATAATGGCCCGTCCGTTTAAACCGATACTAGTCATAATCCGGTCAACCAGGGTTGCCAGCCGCGGTAAATAACCGGAGTCTTCCATGATGGAAAGCGCAAAATAAAAGCCTACAACCAGTGGCAAGAGCAATCCCAAAATATAAGTTACTGTCATAGTTAAGAGGCCAAATTCCCCAATTAAGATTGTGCCCAGCACCGATTCTTCGCTAATAAATCTCCCGACAAACTCCCGCACTGCCGGTTCATACATTCCTTGCATTACCGTCTCTTCGGTAAAACCAACAATGTCTTGGGCAACGACAACCCCAATCAGATAATACATCGCATACAGCACAAGAGCAAACATCGGGATACCTGTCCAAGGCCGCAACATATACCGGCCTAATTTAGTACCAAAGGTAGCACCTTCCTGCGTCTCTTTCACTACATGCTTGACAATATCATTGACCCTGTGACGGCGGGCATGATAAATTTCTTCCCGCATATCCCCTGCAGGTACACCATGGCGTGCGGCTACATGGGGATCTCCCTCGAGTACTAACAAAGCCTCACCCCAAGATCCAATCCGGTTAAGCATACCTTGCAGCTTGCTTTTCAACTCGGGTGCTATCAGTCCTGTACGGGCTTCATATAACCGGTTTTTTACCTCGTCAAGCCCTTTTCCTTTTACCGCCACAGTGGGAATTACCGGCACCCCCAGGAGATGTTCCAACAAATCAATGTCCACCTTTAGCCCCTGGTTAGCAGCTTCATCCATCATATTGACTGCAACAATCGTAGGAATTCCGGTATCAATAACTTGCAGAGTCAGGAATAAGTCGCGTTCTAAATGTACAGCGTCCACTACATTTAAAATTAAATCGGCTGACAGAATAACATCTCTAGCTACTTTCTCCTCATCATTAAACGAAGAAATGCCATATACCCCGGGTGTATCAATGACTACATCCTTATTATAGCGTCCATACGAGATATCCACCGTTGTACCCGGAAAGTTAGACACATCGACATACATACCAGTTAAAGCGTTAAAAAAAACGGACTTTCCGACATTAGGATTACCAACAAGTACTATCTTCTTGGCTCCCTCTGGGATGTCCAAATGACTTAAGCTATTATGACAATGACTCATATTCTCCTCCATTGGTTAGTAACAACCTATACAGACGTTATGTACGCCTTTTTTATAATCCGTAGTATATTAGGCTGGCCTCACTTCAATATTCTCAGCAAGGCGACGGCCAATGGCAATCTCTTGTTTACCTCTACCAACAACAATGGGGCCGGCAGGAAGTTTCTCATAACATTCTACTTCAGCACCCTCAGCAATACCAAAGCGGATAGCCTGTGCTCTAATGGCAGCATCAGGAATAGCAGCAATTAACAGACGCTGACCACGTTTAGCTTGTGCGAGTGTCATAGATATTCCCCCTAGTAGTAATAATCATTATCACTTTTGAATTAAAAATTATTCGCCAACTGCGTGGCGATAATGATATTTGTTTTCAAATAAATTATATGAAAATTAATCACTACTTGTCAAGTAGGAATTAAGGCTAGACTTCTTTACAGCAACCACGCAACAACCAGTAAATCAAATATACACCATCCTTGATCCCATATTGTCCACTGCTTTACTCTGCGGCAAATACTTCTGGATACAAGCACCAACGGCAATGGCGGCTAATATCCGCGGCAGACGAATATCCCAGATAAGGCCGTTTTTGCTGAAGCTAAGTAACTATACATATCAGGATTGCCGATAATTTTTCCATAAATAACAACAGCAGCATCCCGCACCCCGATATCTGCCCGGCCAAACCCCACTGCAACCAAAGTAAATAGCATCACTGCCGCCAAAAGTCCTATCCCTGCCAAACGAGTTTTTGCCTGTTGGCGGCTCAACAGCGCCGTTAAGGTATTGTTCATGCTAATGCGTGTTGACTCACTTTTGAGCGTTTAGTAAGAATGGTTGAGAGGTAGTTGACTTTTTGTTTACTGGCGGCCGTCAGATCACAAATTATTTCTTCGCCTTCCAAACCACACTTCGAAACCATGACAGCATTTTCTACCATACCATGCTTATGTAGTTTTTCAACAATTTCAGTATAATTTTTGTATACCTTCATCAACACGACATTATCAGATACCTCAAGTACTCTTTCTAAACGTTCGTGATCAATAGTAGCTGGTACGATGCTCAGAATATCGCCACCTTCAGCCAGTGCTATCCCTAAGCGATTGCCAATTGCCGAAAAGGAGTTTATACCAGGAATATTGATAATCTGGTAGCCGGATGTTTCAAGCAGGCGGTAAACATACATATACGTACTGTATAGCATAGGATCACCCAGCGTTAGAAAAGCCACGGTTTTTCCATTACGTAATAATCCGAGAATAATCTCTTTATTACGCACCCATGCATCAGACAGTGCCTGCGCATTATAGTTCATATGAAATACTAATTCAAGAATTTCGGTACCTTCCGGAATATATGGATAGGCAATAGATAGCGCCGTGCTCTCATTCTTTTTTTCCGTGCGTGGAGCAATAACCACATCAGCAGACTTAATGGCATTAATGGCTTTCACCGTTAATAATTCTGGATCTCCGGGCCCTACACCCACTCCGTAAAAAATCCCTGCCATGCAACAACAACTCCTCAAATAAAAAATCTCTGTCATTGCAATAGGGATGACAGAGATTAAATGTCAAACACGACACATAAATCCCCTCCCCATCGCTCGTAGGTAAAAACGGTGATTGTCAAACAGGCAGTTCTTCTGACTTAGGATCATCGCTAAACTGCGCCTTCCCAGAATTATACTATTCCAGTGGCATTGAGCAGAAATAACTCCCCATCACAGCGGCGGGACCGTGCCGGATTCAAACCGGCTTCCCTATTAAGCCCTTGCGGGCACCTGTTCCGAGCCGTATGTAATTACCTAAATTGTATGATTTTACATATAAAAAGTCAAACATATTCTCCCTATTTGCCAATACGTGGAAAAACCATAAAAATAATAGTGTTAATAATAAGCTACCTTCTTTTTAATAGTTGTATTATACTGGAAGTAGAAGATTACCTGGACAATGTATAAAGGAGGGGGCTCATGAAAGGTATTGTAAGTAAGTCCTTTTTCCTCAAGCAGGCTCTACCCGTGGTCGAAGTCGACAAAATTGTATTATCCGCCTACGGCGGTAGACTGGCGGTTGCTAGCTACGGCAACACCGTAAATTTCCGGGTCCCGGCTGATGTTATCGAGTCCGGTCAAGTGGATTTGACTTTTGAAGAGTGGCAGCAACTACTGAAAAAAGTACAGCAGTCTCCTGATGCGATGGTAACAATTGAACTATAATGAAGTAAATAGTTAGAAGCATGGTCACCCCATGCTTCTAACTATTTTACAGTTTAAATTGGAATTCCATTCTGCCCTATTTTCTCGTCTTTAACTTCACCTGATGAATACTATCACCATAAATCCCATGCGCACTTTCCATGACCGTTTCCGATAAGGTGGGGTGTGGATGGATGGTATGAGCAATTTGGCGGGCAGTTAAGCCATGCCGGATAGCTAGGACTCCCTCCATAATCAAGTCGCTGGCGTGCGGACCAAGAATGTGCATACCCAAAACCCTGCCGGTAGACGTCTCTGCAATAATTTTGACCAAACCGTCGGTTTCGCCCATGGTCATAGCCTTACCATTGGCGGCAAAATTAGATTTACTAGTGATAAAATCAAGCTGCTCCCGCCGGGCTTCCTCTTCGGTAATGCCAACCATAGCAATTTCCGGCGTGGTAAAAATGCAGACAGGAATGGCGCTGTAATCCATAACCGAATAGTTGCCCATAGCATTTTCAGCCGCTACCATTCCTGCAGCCGAAGCCGTGTGGGCCAGCATACTCTGTCCGGTAACGTCACCAATGGCATAAACGCCTGGAATATTGGTCTCCATGCGCTCATTGACCTTTATGCCAAAACGGTCATAGTTAATCCCGACGGCCTCCAAGCCTATCCCCTCCAGTACCGGACGGCGACCAGTAGCGACAAGCACCTTTTCAGCCTGGATTTCCTGCATCCCCTTACCGGTGTCTACAGTTACTGCTACGCCGTTGGCAACTGACTCAATGGCAGTTACTTTTGACCCAACCAACATTTTGATGCCCTGCTTGCGCAAGATTAAACTCATGCGTTTGACTAACTCGCTGTCCACCAAAGGCAAAATGTTAGGCAGCATTTCCACAACAGTTACCTCACAACCAAAGGCCTGCAAAATAAAGCTAAACTCAATGCCAACCACCCCGGCACCAATGATCAACAGACGTTTAGGTACTTCGGTCAATTCCAGCAGTTCATCACTGGTTAAAACTTCTGGCAAATCATGTCCCGGCACCGAAATGCTGCTAGGCTTAGACCCAGTAGCAATAATAATGTTACCAGCAACGATACTTTTCTCGCCAGCCGCGGTGTTAACCTGCAATTGGTGGGTACCAGTCAGCATAGCCGTACCCCGGATAACGGTAATATCATTACTTCTGACCAATTGCTCAATACCGCCTCTGAGTCCGGCCACGATCCTTTCTTTCCGCTCCATTACCGCACCAAAATCAAAGCCGATATGGTCAGCCCTAAAACCAAAGTCAGTGCATCGCTTCAGTTCTTCCCACTTTTCAGCACTTTTCAATAGTGTCTTGGTCGGTATGCAGCCACGGTTGAGGCATACTCCACCAAGATGTTCTTTTTCTACCAACAATACTCTGCCGCCTAATTGCGCGGCCCGAATAGCTGCCACATAACCGCCTGGACCGCCGCCAATCACGGCTACATCATAAATCATAGTATCCCTCCAACCGCTCGGGACACTGTCCCTGGCTGTTATTTATCCAGTAAAGCAAGGCTCCGCAATGTCAAATTAGGGAGACATCTTTACCCGCACCTCGCTGTCAAGGAAATACCTTCTGACATCAGCGCCGCAAATTCCAACTATCCTGAGAGTATTTGTTCACAACCAGTTCTTTAGCTGCCGCTATTTCTGCAGAAGTAAGACTGCCTATTTCCAGTTCCACCCCCAAAGCCGGACCAAAGGCAGCCATCATCGCCTGACACACCTCTTCCCAGCCGATATCCCGATTGGCCGCTTCAGCAATCGCTACTGCGCGCCTGGATAACATCTCAGCTACCGCCGCTTTGTCTGCACTTGGCAAGGCAAGCAGCGCTGCCATCTGCTCCGGATTGAAATGCAATAACACCGAGCCATGCTGCAGGATAACGCCATCTTTGCGAACTTGGGCACTACCCACCAGCTTACGTCCAGCAACGGTAATTTCATAGTGGGCGGGAGCATCAAAACAGGCGGCAGAAGCCGGCTGACGCTTGGTCTGCCCATAAGCTGCCCGCGGGTTGCTCATCTGTGCATCAATTCCCAAAGCTTTGAGACCGGCAAGCAACCCCTGACAAAAAAATCGGTAAGAGGCCGTAATGGTAGGCGGAACAAGCGGATGGATCTCACTGACAACCAGGCTATAGGTAAGCTCGGCATCATGCAGTACGGCCCGCCCGCCAGTTAGACGCCGAACAACAGCCATTCCTTGACGGCGACACTCAGCTAAATCCAACTCAGCAGCAGCTTTTTGAAAATAGCCCACACTAACAGCGGCCGGCCGCCAGCCGTAAAACCGGATGGTGGGCGGAACCTGCCCGGCAGCATGCGCGCGTAATATCGCTTCGTCCACAGCCATATTGTCGGCAGCCTGACCCATGCCGCTATTGATTACCCGCCACTTCATCGCCTATCTCCTCCCAAGTCCATAATTGGCAGTCTATCAGCGCCTGCCTAACCTCTTGGGGTGTAAGCGGTCGAGGATAGTTATACACCACCCCGCCGGGACGCTCATTATAATAAGGCCGGTTGCAACCACTACAGCCACTGGTTTCAAAGGCTTTACCGTCAGCTACGGCGGCGATTAGTTCCTGTTGTGGTAATGTAATGGCTATCAGCCTCCCGCCCTGAAACTGAAAAATATCCCGGCTATAACCCAGTTTTAACAGATAATGCGCCAGTTGCACTCGCCGATAATGCCCAACAGCCGGCGGCTGCTTATGGGCTAATGCTGTCCCCCGCACCGGCGTAAAGGCAAACAGTCCGACCTGAATGCCATTGTCCTGACAGAGTGCAATGGTGCTGATCATCTCTTGCTCGGATTCTCCAAGACCAACAATCAAATGAGTAGCAACCCGGCCCGGCAAAGCGGCAGCACAACGCTGCAGCAGTTCCCAGCGCTGCCGCCATTGGCCGCCCTTGATCTCCTGGTACAGCCTGGGAGTAGCGGCATCTAGGGCGATAGCAACGCGGTCAGCGCCCTGTGCCATCAACTCCTGAGCCTGCGCCACCGTCTCAATGTCAGTACAAAGGCAGACAGGGATATTGCTAACTTGGGTTAAAACCGCCAACGCTTCCACACTGGCCTGCCAGCTCTGCTCAGTTTTGATAACCTGCAGGCAGGCCCGTTGTAGTTGTCCGGCCGCAAAAGCCGCCCCCACGGCAGCGGCGGCTTCTTCGGCGGGAAATTCAGGCCAGGTCACTCGGGATAACAGGTCTGCCCGAGCCAAACTGTCTTGCGACTGAGCGCAAAACTGGCAATAATTCTGGCACTTTTCCCCCAACAGGATATAGGCAGTGGTCGGAAGCACATCACTTTTGAATTGCTTTTTGCCAATTACGCATGCCGTACCTGCCGACAATTTCCATACATTCATAACGCACAGCACTCCTCTCCCCATGTCAGGGTAAGACCTAGACTCCGGGCTAGCTGCACAGCCGCTGGCACCGGGTTGACAATGGTATCAAACCCTATCCGCACTGCCCATTTGTCGATTTCCTCCCGATAGCGCCCTCCTGGGCGCATACAGCCAAGCTTCATTGGCAGATCCGGAAACATCAATCTAGCATGACTGAGCAAGCGGGCGGTATCGGCAAGGCTGGGAGGCTGCCTATCGGCATACCGGGTGCCTCGTGTCGGTATAAAGATAATGAAGGTTAGCGCCTCAGCACCCAGCTCCTTCAAGTATTCCAATGCTTGGTATTCACCGCTGATTTGGCCGCCTTTGAGGCCAATACAGATATGCGGCATTACTTTAACCCGGCGCCTAAGTGCCTGATAACAGGTGATATAATCGTCAGGTGTACGATTGTGGCCAAACACTTCCTGAATGGTCGCCGCATCGGTGACAAAATCAAAAGATACGCAATCGGCTACAACGGCCAGTTGTTCAATAACCGCAGAACTTACCACTCCGACATGCAGGTTATAGCGACGCCGCTGTTTAAGTTCAGCCAGCCGGTCTAGGTATTCTGCCACTGGCACAGACCCATCCGGTCGGCAGCCACCACTCACCAGCCAGCTATTACCAGTAATAGCTTCAGGCTGAACTAAAGAATCAATGGGCTGCATATGTTTTAGGTAATGTCCGCCGCAATGGGCACAGTTTAATTCACAAACTGTGCCTGTCACACTTACCGGCTTAGTCTGTTTCGGATAAACAAAGCAAATAGTATCAGGCAGTGGCAGCCGGTCTACTTTTGCCATTTTACTACAGGTTTGCGCGCGGCAGTAGCTTCGTCAAGGCGGCCCACTACCGTCGTGCGCGGCGCGTTAGTAATTAGGGAAGCGTCTTCTTTCGCTTCTCTGGCAATACAACGCATAGCTTCAATAAATCCGT
>NZ_JBYKYF010000121.1:0-8847 GCF_057736855.1 Sporomusa sp. | reverse complement strand
TAGGGCCTGGGCAACTGAGATTTGTGGCACCAATGAGGTTTTAAACGCTTCTTCAGACATGGGCTCGACGATGCCGGTGGTTCCCAGAATCGAGATACCACCCTCGATGCCTAATAGCGGATTGAGTGTCCGCTTCGCAAGCTCTACGCCTGCCGGAACCGAAATGGTAATTATAGCTCCCTGTCCTGCCGGCAAACATTCACTAGCCGCACTGCAAATCATTTCCCTGGGACCGGGATTGATTGCCGGTTGTCCCGGCGGTATCGACAGTCCGTGTTGAGTCACAATACCTATGCCATCACCGCCGCGAAGTATTATCTCTGTCCCGGTTACCTCAACCCCAGCCCAGACTTCAGTTCCATTCGTAATATCCGGATCATCACCCGCATCTTTGATGACACAGGCTTTGCCGCCGTTTGCCAGTCGCCAGGCGCGCTCCACGGGAATCTCCAGCACTGTGCCCTGGGGCGATTTTACTGCCACCCGTACCGCTTCTTCCCCCCGCCAGGATAAAAGCGCCGCTTTCACTGCCGCCGCCGCACAAGCACCGGTAGTGAAGCCTTTGCGCCAACGTTTAAGCACCACGATCATTCCTCCCTCCTTGTCCACATTTTTAGGTTATACTATCGCAAAGATAATTCTGAAAAAACAAAAATATAAAAAACTCCCAACGGTTGAAAGTTGAGAGTTAATCAGTAGACAAAATATAAAAATCCTGGCTAATACCAGGAGTGAATTATGTTAGCACGCGAAAAACGCCTACTGTAATCCCCTCCCCATACCTCGTGGGTAACAAACGGTGATTGTCAGACAGGCAGTTCTCCTGACTCCGGGTCATTGCTTGCTTAAACCTTCCCAAGACGTAACATCCCAGTGGTATCTCTTAAGCTTGCTCACCGTTACAGTGGCGGGACCGTGCCGGCGTTTCACCGGTCTTCCCTATTAAGCCCTACGGCACCTGTCTCGAAATATTTATTTTTCTTTTATGAGATTAGCATAACACCGTAGGAAGTAATTGTCAATCATATGAAGCTAGTTTATACAAAATTAGCAACAGTTTTTAGTGGTTCTATTTTCTTTATATAACTAATGAATTGCTGGCACAACCACGGGTCAAATCGTGTTCCAGCGCAGTGTTCCACTTCCCGCAAAGCCTGTTGACCACTCATGTTATTATGTTCTTGCCTGTTTGTCATATTATCAAAAGCATCGCAAATAGCAAGCATTCTGCTCATAAAGGGAATTTCGGCTTCTTTAAGACCTTCTTGGTATCCTGTTCCATCATACCATTCATGGTGATAACGAATAATTAGGCTTATTTCCTTCAACTCCATACTAGTAAGGATGGCCCAACCATATTCTGTATGACGTTTGTATATATTCCGTTCATCGTCTGATAATGAGTCAAGGTTATTAAACACATTTCCAGGCAAACACAATCTCCCGATATCATGCAATAATCCGCAAATATATGCATTGTGTATTTTTTTATTGGAAAAGCCCATACAAGCTGCCCACTCTAACATAAGTATGCCAACATTTTGACAATGCCTGAATGTATTAGGATCAAGTTTACGAAAAAGCAATATTAGGTTTTCAATTCTTTTCATGGGTATCCTCCTTGTTTACCAGCCGTTTTTTTATGTTATAGGTAGAATCTTAAAAGGTAAGGGTCAAATTGACCCGCGCCAGCGGCGCAACATTCGAAAGGAGAGCAGAGAAAAAGTTTTTTAAAAAAAGTAAAACTCCCAACCATTTATAGTTGGGAGTAATAAACAGCAGACCAAATAAAACTCCTGGTTATAAACCAGGAGCGAATAAGCAGTTGCACGCATAAAGCGTCTACTGTAATCCCCTCCCCATACCTCGTGGGTATAAACGGTGATTGTTAGATAGGCAGTTCTCCTGACTCCGGATCTTAGCTCACTTAAACCTTCCCAGGACATGCATCCCAGTGGCATATCTTAAGCTCGCTCCCCGTTACAGTGGCGGGACCGCGCCGGCCTTTCACCGGTCTTCCCTATTAAGCCCCGTAGGGCACCTATCTCAAAATATTCAGTTAGCCTTTCTATGCTATTAACTTACCATATATGGAAAGCCCTGTCAACACTATTTTTACCTTTCAGCAGAATTGTTATGATCGTATTAATGCTTTTTTATTCATCATACCATTTAAGAATAAAATACAGCAGCATTTATTGAGAAGGAAATCAGTCTAAAAGGCTTTGTTTACCGGCCAGAGCAAGTACCTGACGGGACTTTTCTTGTTGCCCGGTTTGAAATCTCCTGTTGTGCTGCCGATACCGTTCCTAGTGGTCTTTTGGTTGAATGGCATGATAGTCCGGCTATAAAAAACGACAGTTGGATAGAAGTACAGGGTAAATTATCCACCCTTGAATATCTTGGAACTAAACTGCCGGTAATTAAAGCTTCTCAAGTGATTCCAATTAGAACAACTCCCTATGTATATACCGGCAACTGAACCAAAATGCCAAAATGCTGTCAATCCTACCAGCAGTTACCCTTCATTTGAAGGTACCAGTTCCCGTTCAAAGGTCAAAAGCCAGTATGAATTATCTAAAATAATTTGTTTCACATTGACAAGCTTAGGTCAAATACGCGATAATAGATTTGTCGGAATTGTATATCTTTTTAAACTAAAGGTACGAAGCCTTGTTCGGGACACAATTCCCCTCAATTCTTTATACCTTTTTTTAATTTGTAACTGTTTGGGGGTATTATCATGAGCCATCTTCCTGCTGATTTTCAGAAAGCAATTGACTTTCACGGACACTGCTGCCCCGGACTGACAGTCGGTTACCTTGCCGCAAAAGCGGCCCTGGCATATCTCAAGGTAGAACGTGCAATCGATGAAGAGCTTGTTGCCATTGTCGAGTCAGACGGATGTGGCATTGATGCCATTCAAGTATTGCTCGGCTGTACCATCGGCAAAGGCAACCTCATCTTCAAAGACTATGGTAAACAAGCCTATACCATTGGTAACCGGCAAACAGGAAACGCAGTACGGATTGTCGCCATCGGGGACAAGGAGCCGCTGACACCACAGCAAGAAACCCTAAAAAACACCGTATGTAGCGGTCAAGCCACACCAGAGCAGGCCGAGGCCTGGCAATGCCTTCAGACGGAACGTGTCCATCGCCTCTTGGCCACTCCGCTTGAAAGACTGTTTAAAATCCAGGAAATAGAACTTAAGCTCCCGCCTAAAGCCAAAATCTTTAACTCTGTCATTTGTGAATACTGTGGCGAAAAAGTCATGGAATCCCGAGTTCGCCTGAAAAACGGCAAGCTTGCCTGTCTGGCCTGTACTGATGACTACAGTCGGGGGTGGTAAGCCGATGATGTATAATGCCCAATTCTGGGCCCAAGCCTGGGATGAATATCGCCATGCCAGAAGCAAGCGACGTCCTGACCCCAAAGCCTGGGTAGAGTTCTGGAATCACTTTTCTGGCCGCTATGCTGAACACAACACTGCCAACAAGCTGACCCACCACCAGATCATCGATACTCTCTTTTTTCATGGCGCCATCAAGCAGGGAGAAACCTTGTTAGATATTGGCTGCGGTCCGGGAACCTATGCCCTGCCGCTGGCAGCCAGAGGTATAGAAGTAACCGGTCTGGACACAGCCAGCCAAATGTTGGCTGCTCTTCAACAGGAAGCCATTAAAGCAAACCTGTCAGACAAAATCAAAGTATTGCAAGCAGACTGGAACGACCTCCCGGCAGAGCCGGCCTATGACGTCGCATTTGCCGCCAAAAGTCCGGCCATTAATGACTACAACAGCCTCATGAAAATGACCAAAGTCGCCCGCAGGATGTGCTGCCTGATCGGCTTTGCCGGCCAACATGACCTAGATCTGCGCCGCCTCTTATGGGAAGAAATCCTAAAAGAACCTTATCCTGCACCTTCCTTTGATATTATTTACCCCTTCAACATCCTATACCAAGAGGGATATCGACCAACCCTAACCTTCTTTAGCTATCATCAGTGTCAGCAGGAACGGCTTGATGATCTGGTTGACCATTATGTCCGCTATTTTGCTCTATTTGGCGTAAACGGTCCTGAAGTTCAAGCCACAATTTCCCGCTGGCTGCAAGACCGGGCTGTTGACGGCATGTGTACCGAACAGTCAGCCACTACGGTGGGCGTTATGTGGTGGCAGGTAAACCATAAATTATGATATTAGCCCATAAAAAATACCGCACCCCCCTATGAGGGATGCGGTTATTGGCGTCTAATGAAACTTACTTTTTTTGCACCTTAACGGCTGTACCCATAATGACGATCATCATTAAGCCCTCGCCCACACTGGACATAGAATGATGCACGCCGATAACGGCATTGGCTCCCATCTCACTGGCCCTGCCTGTAAGC
The DNA here is from genome assembly GCF_057736855.1 of Sporomusa sp. Lineage (NCBI taxonomy): Bacteria > Bacillati > Bacillota > Negativicutes > Selenomonadales > Sporomusaceae > Sporomusa > Sporomusa sp. The sequence continues at coordinate 4,454 of NZ_JBYKYF010000121.1, read as the reverse complement.
TCAGCCACCACATGCTGAACCCCTTTAGAAAGTGATTTTTCATAAGAACTACTGCGTCCACCAAAGACATCCGTCAATCCAGCAAAAAAATCCCTAATGGCGTTGGTGCCCATAACCACCTCGCCTGTCACCACACCCAGATACGCTTTTACTTCATATCCTTCCAAAAGAGAAGTTGTTGAAACAATCATGATTTTGCCTCCTTTTTTACAGCGCAATAGACATTAACAAAAACAAAGTCTCATTCCTAACTTAAAACACCCATGATTTATCGCACACTTGCATTTCATTCGTCTATCTGCCTTACTTAAGCTGAGCTGTAATGTAAGAAAGTTAGCTACGACAAGCTTACCATGTTTGCTATTTACAAAATAGCTTCTGGTAAAGTATAATGTTGTACGGTCTGTGCCACAATCATGTAGAGGAGTGGTTTTTATGTCCGAAAAATTTGATATAGCCATTGTCGGCGGCGGGCCTGCCGGCATATTTGCTGCTTATGAGCTGATTAAGAATAATCCTGAAAAAAAAATTGTGCTAGTAGAAGCCGGACATGACATCTATTCCCGGCATTGCCCGATTGCAGATAAAAAAGTTCCGAGCTGCATTAAGTGCAATCCCTGCGGCATTATGCGGGGCTTTGGCGGGGCTGGTGCATTTTCTGACGGAAAATATAATTTTACCACCCAGTTTGGTGGTTGGCTTAATGAATATATTCCTGATCAAGAGGTGCTTGATTTAATTGACTATGTCGATCAGATTAATCTGCAATACGGTGCACCAGCTGAATATTTCAGCACCCAAAACAGCGCGCTGAAAAAGGAAGCCCTCCGCTACGACCTACATCTTCTAGACGCTAAAGTTCGCCATCTTGGTACTGAAAATAACTTGAAAATTCTGCAGGCTTTATATGACTATTTAAAAGAAAAGATCACCATGCTGTTTTGCACAACAGTAGCCTCCATAAAAAAAGAGGGCGAAACCTTTCAACTACAAACAGCCAAAGACGAAATGATCGAATGCGACTACCTCATAGCTGCTCCCGGCCGTGCCGGTTCAGAGTGGTTCTCCCACCAATGCCGTAATTTGGGCCTCTCTTTAACCAATAACCAGGTAGACGTCGGGGTGCGAGTCGAAATACCAGCTGAAATTTTCCAGCACATTACTGATGAAGTATATGAAGCCAAGCTAGTATACCGTACCAAACAGTATGGCGATTTAGTCCGAACCTTCTGCATGAACCCCAAAGGCTATGTTGTCGCCGAAAATACTGACGGGATTGTTACGGCGAACGGTCACAGTTACCGGGATGAAAAGCTACACAGCAAAAATACCAATTTCGCACTATTAGTAAGCAATCATTTTACCGAGCCGTTTAATGAACCTCATCAATATGGCAAGCGCATTGCCTCCTTCTCCAATATGTTGGGCGGCGGTGTGTTAGTGCAACGTTTCGGTGACTTATTAAAAGGCCGCCGGACTAATGAGCACCGCTTGGCACAAAGCTTTACCAAACCAACCTTAAATGCAACCCCTGGTGACTTAAGTCTCGTGTTGCCCAAACGTCATCTTGACAATATTATTGAGATGATATATGCACTCAACAAAATTGCCCCTGGTATGGCTAATGACGACACCCTACTCTATGGTGTGGAAGTCAAATTTTACAGTTCCCGCCTTAAACTGACGAGAGAGCTGGAAACTGAAATTACTAATATGTTTGCCATCGGCGACGGTGCCGGTATTACCCGTGGCCTATCTCAAGCCAGTGCCAGCGGCGTGTATGTAGCCAGAATTATTACCAAACGCTTAAAAAAATAAAAGAATAGTAAACCGCCAAGACTGCAGCCCTGCTTCGGTCCTGGCGGTTTATTCATTTCATTTGCTTCACTTACCTATTGCTTTAATTTTTTTCCTTAGGTCTATTAAAATATTCGGAGGTTCGCTGATAAATACCGGTTTCACCAACCACAACAATTCGGTCATGGGGTTGAATGACAGCGTTGGGGCCAGGAGATATAATAATTTCCGTTCCACGCCGAATGGCTACCACTGTAGCGCCGGTGTGCTGCCATAATCTGAGTTCCCCGATGGTCTTGCCTACAATGTGGGCATCTGGATTTATGGCAACTTCTACCGGATTGTAAGGTGTAAGGTTTCTCAGTCTATCCGAGTAATTGATGATTTCAGTCAGTACGGTTTCAATTTTGTTGTCAAGTTCCCGCTTTTCCTTCAGAAGAATTTCTATCTCTTGGCGCAAAGAGTATACTGACTCCGAGCTTTTATAGTGTTCAATAAAATTATATGCCTGTTCTACCGAACATATCGATACTTCCTTACCTTGTGATACATCGACCACATGCTCATCTTTTAACAATGAGATCGCCTTTCTGATGGTCTCCGGCGACACATTATAATGGCCGGCCAGTATTGATCTGCCTGAAATCTTAGATCCTTCTTCAAACTCGTTATTAATAATACGCTGCGCAATATCAAGTGCAATCGCCCGAAAAATCGGGACATTCCCTTTCATGTAACATCCTCCAAAAGTCGCTATATTTCATTTATATTTTTACTCATTATTACATACTCTGTACCCAAACACTATTCCTGCAAGACAGGAAATATGAGTACAGGAAAATATAGCTACCTCTAGCTTTGAATGTGCGCATCAGGCCATATCATACATATATAGAATGCTACAAAGTTTCGGCAATAACTCTCACCAGAGAACTTCGTGTGACTACACCACGCAGTTTATTCCACCCTTCCTTGTTGCATTTTTTGTAGAGCTTTGTTTTTTCGCTATACCGCCTTGTAACATTGACCTATAGCTTCACAGAAAAAACGGCTTACACTTTGCCTGCGCTCGAAGGCGCAGGTATTGTTACTATATTTTTACAGGCAACTTAATTATAATATAAAGTTGTTAGATAAACAAGTGCCTAATCCCCTATCACGCCAATGAAGTAGCCGATTACAACTTCCAAAGCTTGTAAAAGAAAGTCATAATCGGCTACTTTTATTTTATTTCTACATGCCTGATAAATCTCTTTCTGGTAAGTACCATAACCACTCTGTCCTGACCTTGACCGTATTCACTTTTTCTAAATGCTGTCATTTCAAATCCCAGCTTTTCTTTATACACCTTAACTGCTGCTGCGTTGTCAGCCGCTACAGTAAGCTCAACTTCTTCAATATCAGTTTCAAACAGTTCTTTGATGCTTTCAACCAGAAGCCGTGTACCTATTCCCTGGCCACGAGCGTTAGCCGCAACCGCGACACCAACCATGTAGGCCAACTCAGGCCTTTCCCAGTCGCGCATATACTGGACAGCCCCAACTACAACCTCATTGTGCTTACAAATAAATACCCTGCCATGCCGTATTAACGGTACCAGGTGCCATTCATTCATTCCCCCGCAGCCAAACGCTTCCTGTTCCAGTTCAACTAACCGCTCCACTAACTTCGGTTCTACTGTAGTAATTAATTCAGTAATTAATTCAGCCATTGGTTATCCTTTCTGAACACTTTTTTTATATATCTGGATTGGCTAGCCGAAAGCATACCTGAATAATTGACGCCAAATGCCAATTCATCCCCTACATGTACCTTATCTTCGGCATCGGTAATATCCAGAATCATATGGTCGCTACTGGCCCCAAGTATCGTTATTCCGGCATCAAGCGGAAAAAGTCCCTCAATATAAACATCCTGTTTACCTAACGCCACGATAGCTCTTTTTCTGATACCTACATCTGTAAACTTCGGAATATTTCCAAACGCATCCCGACCAATGTTGCCAATAGGAACCGACGGTTTGAGCTTGGCCTCAATCACTTCGGCTTTCAAAATAAAGGCATCCTGTTTGAGCCAATCAATTACCCGGTTGTGTGTCGTATCCGTACCCAGTAATAGTCCTTCCCCAATACGCAGTTGGTTAATCCCCGCAGGAATTTCGCCTTTTTCCAATAATAACAGCGATGACGTACCACCGCCGGACAAAACCTGAAGTGTAATTCCCAACCGATTTTCAATCAGCTTGCTGAGCTCTACTAAAATGTTCAGGTTAGCGTATTCTGGTAAAATACCGCCAAAGCACCCCATATTGGTACCCAATCCCAACAGTTTTATCCCGGCTACCTTTGAGATCGTATGTACAACAGCCAGCACATTCTCAATCATAATGCCTTCACGCAGATCGCCAACATCAACCATCAGGATAATTTGGTGAATGGTTCCCATTCTTTTCGCTGTCTCTCCTAGCGCGCGGATAACGGTTATTTCGGAATTAATACTGACATTACTATAGGTAACTACATTTTCCACATCACTTAACTTCGGAATGCGCAGTAAGGTTATTGGAGCTGAAATCCCTTCATTGCGCAGTTCAATTATGTTCTCCATTCTGGCATCAGCCAGTCCATCCACACCACCTTCCAGGATAGTGGTCACAA
>NZ_JBYKYF010000120.1:0-8848 GCF_057736855.1 Sporomusa sp. | reverse complement strand
CAGATAATCATAATAAATAAAAAGGCTATCGACAATACTTTGTCGACAGCCTGATGCCATGTCTGTGACATGGCATTCTATCTTTTTACGGCAATAGCCCCATCGGGTCTACCGCCTGGCCATCTTTTCGAATTTCAAAATGCAAATGCGGACCGGTCGAATTACCGGTATTGCCCATCGAGGCAATCCGTTGACCTGCTCTTACATATTGGCCTCTTTCAACAAAATAATCGTTCAGATGGCCGTAGAGGCTGATATAACCGCCGCCATGATCAATCATAACAGTGTAGCCATAGCCACCCCGCCATCCGGCCCAAATGACTCTCCCAGCCCGAGCGGCCATAACATGGGTGCCAATATCATTGGCCAGGTCAACGCCAGCATGAAGCCTACCCCAACGCCAACCGAACGGGGAAGATATTTCGCCCCTGGTTGGCCAAATAAACCGGCTAACCGAAGCCCGCGCCACTGCCGTATCGGCTCTGGCCCAACGGGCACCAGGTATAAATATTTTTTCGCCAATAGCAAGATGATCGTCGCTTTTATTATTGGCCGACTTGAGTTCCTCCACCTGTATACCATATGTATGTGCAATATCCCATAAGGTATCTCCAGCAATTACCTGGTAGATAAATCCTTTATCGTTATTAGTAGGAATATCCAATTCATCGCCTGGGTAAATAAGATCGCTAATGCCGGGATTTGCTGCCAATAGTGTATCAAGATCAATGCCATGTTGTAGAGCAATACCACTTAAAGTATCTCCAGCGACTACCGTATATTTCTTAATAAGTGGCTGGCTTGGCTGGATAGCGGTATTTTGGGGTTCCACCACTTGTTCTTTCGCAGTAGGTGGTGTTACCGTAACCGGCTCCTGTTGAGTCTGCGGTATACCGGGAGCCATCCAGACTCCGGTCATCAGCGCGACCCCGCCCAAACAAGCCCATTGCTTGCAACTTATTCGCGGCAGCTTCAAATACATCACCTCGCTACTGGTCTAATTTTAATAGTGTTTGTGTTAACTCAAATGATTTCCAATAATATCATAAGCACTTGGCTCACAAAATATGCATTGCTTGGATAAATTTACTAAAAACTTACATATTGTATATCATTTTTACAAAAATTATTCTTTGTGGGAGATCTTGGACAAAAAAAGATTGCTGTATTATAACATACAGCAATCTTTTTCATCATATATATCCCTAAGCTCGCTTAATCAACATCGGTTTCTTATCAAACTTATGAATGGCATCAACAAATCGTATCGTACCAGTAGAAGCACGCATCACGATGGAATGAGTGCGGGCCCCGCCGCCAAAATAGCGCACTCCATTTAACAAATCACCCTGAGTAATAGCTGTTGCCGCAAAAATAACTTCATCGCCTTTAACGAGGTCATCAATGGTAAACACCTTATTAATATCGGTAATGCCCATCTTTTTGGCCCGCTCAATATCACTTTCATTCTCGGGCCACAATTTTGCCTGCATATCGCCACCCAAGCATTTAATAGCGGCTGCAGCCAGCACCCCTTCGGGAGCACCGCCAATACCAAGCAGCATATGAATGCCAGTTCCTTCGATGGCGGCGTTGATAGCCGGCGATACATCACCGTCACTAATCAACTTAATCCGTGCCCCGGCATCACGCGCTTCTTTAATAATCGAGGCATGGCGCGGGCGATCAAGGATTACAACCGTCAAATCCTCAACTTTACGTGACATGGCTGCTGCAACGGCTTTCAGGTTTTCCTTAACTGGCGCATTAATGTCAATTTTACCCTTAGCCAGAGGACCAACAGCAATCTTGTCCATATACATATCAGGCGCATGCAAGAGACAGCCACGCGGTGCAATGGCCAAAACAGCAATCGCACCCGGCAAGCCTTTGGCTACTAGGTTGGTGCCTTCCAGCGGATCAACAGCAATATCGACTTCCCGTCCGCCATGTCCGACTTCTTCACCAATATAAAGCATCGGGGCCTCGTCCATCTCGCCTTCACCAATAACTATACGACCACTAATACTTACGGTATCAAAAGCCGCCCTCATAGCATCCACGGCTGCCTGGTCGGCAGCAATTTTATCCCCACGTCCCATCCACCGGCCACAGGCAACAGCAGCCGCTTCCGTAACTCGCACAAACTCCAGTGCTAACTCTCGTTCCATAATGCTCCACTCCTCAATTCATAATCGGTAAAAGTTATGCCGGGCATCCCCGCCCGGCCAGCCGATTTTTTACTTAGTATGGGTTTGGCTGCCAGGAAAAGGCAAGCAATATGCTCCCACGATTTCTTCGCAGGTTATGGCCTTATAGTCCTGGTCACCATAGTAGTACATTGTTACTTACATATTGGCTTTTTGCCAGTCTTCGAGAAAACGTTTAATCCCGGCATCAGTTAACGGATGCTGTAAGAGTGACAATAAGACTTTGGGCGGTACTGTAGCGATATGTGCCCCAGCCTGTGCGGCTTGATGAACATGCATGGAATGCCGGATACTAGCAGCAATAATTTCGGTTTCTATTGCATGAATTGCAAAAATATCAGCTATATCTTTAATCAGGGTAATACCGTCCTGGCTAATATCATCAAGACGGCCAACAAATGGACTTACAAAAGTAGCTCCGGCTCTAGCAGCAAGCAATGCTTGATTGGCTGAAAAAATTAGGGTAACATTGGTTTTTATGCCCTCAGCCGCTAACGCGCTTACTGTTTTTAAACCATCTTTCGTGATAGGAACCTTAATCACCACATTGTCGCCAAGCTTGGCTAAGTCCCGCGCTTCCGGCAGCATTTCTTCAAATGTTACACTAATTACCTCAGCACTCACTGGACCTGGTACCAATGAAGCAATTTCTTTGATTACAGCTTTAATATCCTGTTTCTCTTTGGCAATCAGTGACGGATTGGTAGTTACACCTGCTACCACGCCAAGGGGTAAAATCTCTTTGATTTCATTAATATTTGCTGTATCCAGGAAAAATTTCACAGGTAACTCACACGCCCTTTTCTCAATATTCTTTATGCACACATGCTTTACGTGTTACAGACTCATTTTACTGCCATATCTGACTCCATTATTTACGGCTGGTACGTCTGAGAGGAGCTAACTCAATACTATGCAACGCTGATATCTCAGCTAAGTCACGCTCGTCCTTAGCTGGGATTCGCAGCCTCCCATCACATTGACCGCAGGAAATCTCAACAGCATCAACAAGTACATCCACGCCAACATTCGTATTGCCACAAGTGCAGTATACCCCGCCCTGCTCAGCAATATCATGAATTTTATTTAAAATCTCCAGTAAAATCTGAGAATTTTCTATCCCTTGTTCCTCTTCAGATTGACCGTACATTTCACAAGCCAGGCTGGCCACTTCTTGTTTATGTCTGGCGATGATCTCCGCAATGGCTTCAGGATTGCCGACAAAGCCAAGCTCAAGATTGGCTTGGGCACAATATATCTTACTTGCTTTCGGCTGTCTGAACAGTTTGCTGTCAAGAAAGATCAAGTGGTTGGTTTCGCATACCACACAAGGAATATCTAACAAATACTGACGACGGCCCGCGCTGGTAATAGACCCTTGTACTTGGCCACAGTTGCAGGCAAGCTGGCACGCAGCGTTATTGATAGCAAACCGGGAGACATTATGCAATTCAATTTTGCCGCACCGCGAACAATACAGCGCCAAAGTCGAAACAGCGCTAATGACCAATGGATATCCCCCCTTGCTTCATGTATTTCGCCACCAGCCTTAAAAATCCTGCCTGACACCGGCAAGTTGCCAGCATGGCCTATTTCAGCGCCGAAATTCACCCAATTCGTCTGCGGAGTTAAGAATTGTAAATTTGTGCTACATGTTGTCAAACTACAAGGAGCCCGGGACACAAATTGTCCCGGGCCTTTCTGAATCTAACCTATAAGTAGCTGACGTTCATTACTAAAACTATCGTTACCAATATTAGCCTCAATAACTTGGCACAAAGACATAATATCAAACGGTTTAGTAATATAATCTCGCATACCTGCTTCCCGGGCTTCGTTGACCATATCCAGCTCACCATAAGCCGTCATCATAATAACCCGGTCACCCTGCCCCTGACGCTTAAGCTCCCGCAGAGCCTCAATGCCATCCATACCCGGCATTTTCATGTCCATTAAAATCACTGCTGGCTTAACATCGAGTGCAATTCGTATTCCCTCATAGCCGTTGGCGGCTGTCACAACGTTATACCCTTCGTCCTGGAGAACCTCAGTTAGCAATCTCCGGATTCCCGGCTGATCATCAATCACCAGAATTGTCACTTGGGAATTGCTCATATCGCTTGCACCTTACTTTCTCCGCGTATTCGAGAATAACACTTTGCCTCTTCTTCATATAACCATATTCGCAATTAATTGAAAATTTCCTGCTGCTTTCTGGAAGAAAATAGAAATTTACTTAACTTTTTCTATTTGCCGTAAAATATTTTTAATATAAGTAAGAGTATGCTAGAATTTGTAATAGCAATGTAGTAATAGCGAGGTACATTATGACAGTCACTAATAGCTTACGTAAACTGTTTGAATTACTGACCAACCACAAAGCAGCCCTGCTGTTCACCAGTATACTGGCGGCTTACTTAGCACCTTTTATCATCTTACGGCAAAATGCGCATTTTACCATAAATGATAATCTTGACTGGATAACCGCCTGGATTGTTTTGGTTAACAGCGGTAAAGTTTTCGACCTGACAGGAACCGTTAACCAAATGCTGGGCGAGTTGCCGCGAAGCTGCTTACCGAGCGGCCTTAATGTAATAACCTGGCTGTATATGATTCTGCCGCCCTTTCGCGCTTACCTGATCAATTTACTTCTGGTGCATAGTATTGCTTTTTTTGGCATGTATTTATTGCTAAAAACGTATGTTATCACCGATAAACGTCAGGCTTGGCTCGCCTGGGCAGGTGCTACTTGTTTTGCCACCATCCCCTTTTACACCGTCTATGGTCTGTCGATTGCCGGTCAGCCCTTACTATTCTATGCAATGCTAAATGCATTTTATGCCAAAAAAATGACAATTAATGTATTAATTATTCTTCTTTTTGCCCTCTATTCGTCATTACCGCTTGCCGGTGTATTTATTCTAGCGGTTCTTGGCTTTGCTGCTATCTATGATTTTTGTCGGAACCGCATAAAACGGTTCCACTTTTGGGGAGCTATTGCACTGTTAGCCTGTTCTTATACCATAACGGAAATTTGGCTCATTTATAATGCCTTTTTCAGTGAAGGATTTGTTTCCAGCCGGGAAGAAATTAACCGGCTGCTTTTAGGCCAAGCCCATAATTGGGACGGCGTTAAAAAACTTATTATGGAAAACCTGGTCAATGGCCAGTACCATGCTGTCAGCCTTCACAAGTATATTCTGCTGGTTGCTGTGCCGCTGGCACTCATGGGGGGCTGGCGACAAAAGCGTGAATGTAAGCAGATCCTAATGCTATTAGTACTGGCTGTATCTATCTCTGTCTTTTATGGGTTGCGCTATTCTGAATGGTTTATGTCAGCCGTATCGGGTATCAGCTTTCTCAATACCTTTCAAATCCAGCGCTTTCATTGGTTACATCCACTCATATGGTACACTGTGTTTGCTTTGTGTTTGTCGGTAATTGCCAATATCCGCACCATCGGCAAGCTGCTTGCCACACTTCTGATTATCATGCAACTTGGATATTTATTTGGCAATCATATCGAATACCATTTGGCAGTAAAAAAACACGCAGACGTCTCGGTCATGGAGAACGCCTGGCTGTACGAAAATATAAGTTATGGCGAGTTTTTTGCCGACAGTCTGTTTAAGCAGGTTGATGACTATATCGGTCGGCCAAAATCAGAGTATCGGATAGCCAGCATCGGTATCTATCCAGCCATTCCCCAGTATCATGGCTTTTATACCCTTGATGGGCGGCTTAATATTTACCCACTCGAATATAAACATGCTTTCCGGAAAATTATCGCCAAAGAGTTGGAGAAAAATTCATTTTGGCAGCGTTATTTTGATTATTGGGGTATAACCTGCTACATCTTCCCTGCCGAACTGGAATATTACCAAGTCCGCAGAACCTATAACCTTAAGCTTAACCATCTTGAACTTGATATCCAGGCTTTTAAAAACTTAGGCGGCGAATATATTTTATCCGCCGCCGAAATAACAAACTATCAGGAAAATGGACTTGAATTTTTACAACGCTTCAATGACGGTTGGTCAGCCTGGGAAATTTACCTCTACCGGGCCCGCTAATGTCTGCAAGCGATCGCCATAGAATGAATTAGTGCCTTGTTTGCATTTCGGCTTGGTGGGCTACTATCCTAGAAGCGGCAATCGCAGCAAACTTGAGCCCAGAAAAACTATCCCGGCGATGATCGTACCAATAATCGCCAGCATAGGTGCCAATAACACGAGTATGGCCCTTGTCCCTGACAAGCCATGTGCGCCGCGAATGGCAGCAACATTCAGCATCAAGGTCCAAAGCACCACCAAAAGGCCTATACAGCCAAAAGCTATCACCTGCAGGTCGCTTGGCAGTAAAGCGGCAACCACCCACAACGGCGTTACTGCTACTCGCGGCAAATGACAAAAGCCCATCGCGGCAAACAGGCCTACGGCCGTTCCCCGGCCACCGGCAAGTTCAGCAATGAAACTAAGTATCGATGCACCAAACACCCAGCAAATAAGACTGCCAAAAAAGTGCAATACAAACATAATTCCTAAAGTCGGTGCACCTGATGTACCGGCAATACCTGAATACACTGCCCACACCGGAACAAGCATACCAATAGTAAACATGGCGAGCGCTTGCCCGGTTAATTTTTTTTCAGCAATATATTGCATGGCAGTAGTTGGCTTAAACAGCACATCATAAATGGTTTCAAGAAAATTGCCCATAATTCTTCTCCCCCATTAATAGCCCTGGGGTGTGGCCGCGATACCGGCCGAAGAGAGCAGCTTTGTAAAATAAGTAAACAGGATCTGCTCAAAAGGAATACGATTCTGCGCCCCCAGCAGCGCTTCCAGCGGGCTCCTTTTGCCATATTCAACAATTTCAGGTTTGCCCTGAATCCCTACCATAGCCGCTGTACCGTCGATAGCATCATACATATTACCTAATTCATCGACAAGACCCAATTCTTTGGCTTGCCGCCCCGTATAAATCCGTCCGTCGGCCAACTGGCGCACTCTGTCTGGTGACATGCCGCGGCCTTCTGCAATGGTTTCCACAAACTGATTATACATATCGTCAACCATAACTTGAATAATGGCCCGTTCCTCGGGAGTAAGCGGTCGATCGGGTGATAAGATATCTTTATGCGGACCGCTCTTAATTTTTTCCTGCTTAATACCAATTTTTCGATAGAGTTCTTCCCAATTGGAATACGGCATATATACGCCAAGACTTCCTGTAATCGTGCCAGGATTGGCATAAATTTTGTCCGTACAGGCAGCCAGCCAGTAACCGCCAGAAGCTGCTACGTCCCCCATCGAGGTAACAACCGGTTTACCGGCTGCACGAAGTTTTTTAAGCTCTTCGCCTACTTCCTGTGAAGCCGGAACAGTACCGCCAGGGCTATTAATTCTAAGTACTACGGCCTTAACTGCAGCATCATCACGGGCTGAATGAAGCTGGCGAATGAGGTTATCTGTCCCGCCATCTTCGGTGAACAGGCCAACGTGCCCGCGGCCACCGACAATCAAGCCATCTACATAGATTATGGCAATCTTATCATTGGTGGTCAGTTTACTCTGCCTAACCTTGGACGCAATACAGCCACCTACCATCGACAGCCCAATAATAACTGCGAAAAAGAGGACAACTGATCGTTTGAACATATGTTTACCCCCTTAAACGAAAACTGTTGGAAATGATCCAACAGTTTTCTTCTCATCCATCGAATGACTGAATTAGGTTAAACTCTGTCAAAAAACAGATCTTCATTTATAGTTTACCCTGCTTATGCCGCAGTGATGCCTTAACAAAATCTCTAAACAACGGATGCGGATTTGTCGGACGGGACTTAAACTCCGGATGGAATTGGGTACCAACAAACCACGGATGGTCTTTTAACTCAACAATTTCCACCAAACGGCCATTAGGTAACGTGCCAGCAATAACCAAGCCAGCCGCTGCTAATTGTTCGCGATACGCATTGTTAAACTCAAAGCGATGACGATGTCGTTCATAAATAATTTCATCTTGATACGCTTGATAGGTTAAGGTGCCTTCTGCAACTTTGCAGGGATATACCCCCAGCCGCATAGTGCCGCCCTTATCTTCTATGGTTGCCTGTTCGGCCATCAGGTCAATAACAGGATACGGAGTATTAGGATCAAATTCCGTGCTGTGTGCTTCCTTCAGGCCACAGACATTGCGGGCAAATTCAATAACTGCCGACTGCATGCCCAAACAAAGACCTAAGAAGGGTATTTTATTTTCACGCGCATAACGAATGGCTCTAATTTTGCCTTCAATGCCCCGGTCACCAAAACCGCCGGGAACTAAAATACCGTCAACATCTCCTAAGTAGGCATCAATGTCTGCTTCAGCAGCTTCAATATCTTCGGCATGAACCCACTTTATTTCAATAGCAGCGTCATTGCTGATTCCCCCGTGACGCAACGCCTCGGATACGCTCATATAGGCATCCTGCAGGGCAACATATTTGCCTACAATGGCAATACGTACACTTTCCGAAGGGTTCATAATCTTGTCCACCATTTGCCGCCAATCCGTCATGTCTGCTCCGGTATCGACAATATTAAGCTTTTCCAGAACTATACGGTCCAGGCCCTCACTTTCCAGCATAAGCG
>NZ_JBYKYF010000119.1:2545-8854 GCF_057736855.1 Sporomusa sp. | reverse complement strand
GGTACTGTATTTGGGATGGTATTGCTATTTTTATTACTATTGTCCGGCATTATTAAGCTTAGTTATATTCAAGATACTGCTGACTTTTTGCTTAAGCACATGCTGTTTTTCTTTATACCGATCGCTGTTGGTTTAATGGATTGGGGAGCTGTATTCTATGAACATGCCGTAGTGCTGACGGTAGCCATAGTTGCGGGAGCAGTCTTGCCTTTTTTAACTGTGGGGGTTCTCACCCAGCTTATCCACAAGGGGGAGAAAAAATGCAGTTAATGCTTTCTGCCGCATTTATTATCCTTACCGTTATTGTTTATCTTGTTTGCCGTTATTTGCATTTTCGTTATAACAATCCGTTAATTAATATTGTGCTTTTGAGTGCAGCGGTCATTATCGCTATCCTGGTTATGTGCAAGCAGTCTTATGCAGCTTATACTCCGGCAAAAGAGGTAATGACGTTTTTGCTTGGACCGACTACCGTAGGTCTGGCAGTACCATTGTACCGCAATAAGCATCTATTAAAACAATATAGTACTGCTATCTTTACAGGGGTTGGTCTGGGATCACTGGTGTCCATGGTGACTGTGCTGTTTATAACGCAAATTGGTGGTTTGTCAAGGGAAATTATTGTTTCCATTATTCCCAAGTCTTCCACCATTCCGTTTGCTGTTGAAGTGGCATCGATGGCAGGAGGGAATCCTGCCTTAGCAGTAGCTTTTGTGGTTGCTACGGGAACGTTTGGTTCAGTATTTGGCTTAAGTCTGCTTACCTGGTTCAAAATTCGTGATCCTGTTGCCAGGGGATTGGCTATGGGTACTGTCTCTCATGGGCAGGGTACGGCCATGGCTCTGTTGGAAGGCGAACAACAAGGATCCATGGCAGGCGTAGCTATGGGGTTGGCTGGTATTTTTACTTCGATACTGGCGCCGGTATTAGTAGCTTGGTTTGTCAAGTAAAGACGGTAAGATAAAAGCAGGTTTTTGGAGAGAAAATAGAGAATTATAGTAAGGTAGGTTTGATGAATGGTTTTTTTGATGAAAGGGGTTACTAGTTATGGCAAAAGACTGTTCCTTTGATATTGTGTCAGAAGTGAATATGCAAGAGATGGACAATGCTGTAAACCAGGCTACCAAGGAAATTGCACAGCGTTATGATTTTAAAGGCAGTATGGCGGAAATCGTTTTGGAAAAAGACTCTTTAAAATTATCGGCTGAAGATGAGTATAAGTTAGGAGCCATGCTGGATATTTTGCGAACCAAAATGGTGAAACGCAATGTTCCTTTAAAATGTTTACAACCTGGAAAAGTGGAACCGGCTTCCGGCGGCACGGTGAAACAGACTGTCATGATCCAAAAAGGTATCAGCAAGGAAAACGGTAAAGCAATCGTTAGCTATATCAAAGAGCTGAAGCTCAAGGTGCAGGCACAAATTATGGATGATCAGGTGCGGGTCACTGGGGCGAAAAAGGATGATTTGCAGACAGTTATTCAAAAACTCAAAGAAAAAGATTTTGGGATAGAGCTGCAGTTTATTAATTTCCGCTCTTAATACAGATAGCATAGGTAACGCATCAATGGGATTGCCACGCTGACGCTTGCAATGACTATAAGGATAGATTTTCCGTCATTGTGAGTGTAGCGTGGCAGTTTCTTTGCCAGAATCAAGTAGACAGGATTAGTGCTAGAAACATATAATGATTATGAAATGATATCGAATAGATTTACTAAAGCAGGTGTTTCGCACTACTAAACAAGGAGAACATATATGGCAAAACAAAGTAAAAACAATCGTCTAACATGGATATTGGCTATTATAGCTATTATCGCAGCCGTTATTTTTTACCAAACCGGTGAGCCACCGGAAAAACCTTCTGTGCCAGAACCGGATTATAACGTAGAAAAGCAAGGTGCCGGCGTGGTGCTTGATTTTAACGAAGCGGCTAACAAAATTCATGCCGCAGTAGAAGCTGCATTGGCAAATGCCAAGCTTACACCCAAGGAGATGAGCGAGAGTAAACGGGAGGTTCCCCGCACAGAAGTAGAAGGAATCATCCGTTGGCATACCCGGAATATTTTGCTGGTGGTGCCGGAATCTGTCTCAGCCGAAGGGCTAAAGCAGGCATTGATACCGCTGGCAGCTGAAGCTGGCGGCAAGGTCATCGGCACAGAGCCGGATACTTATAATGGAACGGCCGCCATACGGCTGGATATCGGTATTCAGGAGAGTTTGAATAACGAACCATTAACATTGATTACTGATCGAATATATCTAGTCCAAGAGAAAAAGAAAAGTGCTTTGCCACCTGCGTCTAAGCCTAAGCCTCATCCCAAAGTGGAACGGAAAGCCGGGAATATGGCCATTGTGATCGATGACTTTGGCTATACCAAAGATCCGATTGCTGCTTTTGCAAATATGGGACGGCCGATTACGTTTGCGATATTACCTTATCGCCAGTATAGCAATGAAGCAGCAGCCCAGGCGCTAAGCGCTGGTCATCTGGTAATGCTGCATTTACCCTTAGAACCCCTGTCTGCTGCCGCACAGACTGAACCAACGGTAATTACGGTAGATATGAGTGAGCAGGAGATCAAGGCCAAAGTCAATGCTGCTATTGCTGCAATACCTGGTATTAAAGGTGTTAATAACCATCAGGGTTCCAAAGCGACTGCTGACCGTCGGGTGATGAAAAGCGTTCTTGAGGTCATTAAAGCCAATCATCTATTCTTTATTGACAGTCGCACACACAGTAAGTCGGTAGCTGCTGAAGTCTCACGCCAATTAGGCGTGAGAATCGGGGAAAATGAGTTGTTTATCGACAATAGTTCAGATGTTGGGCAAATAAAACAACAATTGCGCCAGGCTATCAGGATGGCACAAAAAAATGGCAGTGTTACGGTAATTGGACATGCCAGACCAAACACGGCGATTGCTGTGCGGGAGATGATACCAGAAATCGAAGCAGCCGGTATTCGGCTGGTATATGCCGATCAACTGCTTAACTAAGCCAGGAACGTAGCCGGGAAGACCTATGTTGGGATGAAGTAAGGCAATGTAAAAAACACCTTGCCGTAGTGGTTATCCCTTGGGATTATACTGCGGCAAGGTGTTTTTATTTTTGTTTTGACCGCCAAAAAGCGTCATGTTTGGCTTTTAGCTGCTGGCGGTTAAGTGGTTCTGGCCAAAGTTCAATAGGTTTACCTCCACGCATGGCAGCGGCCAGGTGGGCATAAAAGGCCGGATCAGCTTTTTCTAAGGCGGCAATTCGTTCCTTAATTTCCTGGCGTTTGGTTTTGCCATTCATTGGACAGGGACTGGCGATCGGTGTTAAGCCATGGAATTTGACAGTTTTCCGGATCTCGCGTTCCCGAAAATACACCAGAGGGCGAATAACAGTAAGGCCAGTACGACTTAAATAGGTTACCGGAGCAAAGGTTTTTAAATGACCGGCATAGAGCAGTCCCATGTAAAAGGTTTCCACCGCATCATCATGATGGTGTGCCAGTGCCACTTTGTTATAACCATGTTGTTTGGCGTAGTTGTTAACAGCCCCGCGGCGAAAAAAGGCGCACGTAAAACAGGGATCTTTACCTTTGTTTTGTTCAATGATACCAGCGATGTTGGCTTGGCTGGTTCCAAAGGGAATTCCCAGCTTGTTACAAAAATCCTGCAGGGGTGCAGGGTCAAAATCATTGGTAAACAGGGGGTCAAGGGTAAAGGCGCCAAGCTCAAATTTCAGCGGTGAAATATCTTTGAGAACCGCTAAGGCATAGGTCAGAAACAGGCTGTCTTTGCCGCCTGAAAGGCCAACAAGAACTTTGTCACCGTCCTGCAACATGTCAAATTCGATAATGGCTCTGAGAAACCGGCTAAAGTACGGTTGCGGTAAGTGTTTATGCATGTTATGTAGAAGCCTCCCTTTCCAGGATTTTGCCTTCGGCCAGCCAGTTCCAGTATTTTTTCGGAATGACATGCTGGGCAAGTCTGATATTTTTACGGGTTGCTATATATTGCGATTGATAATATGTTTCCCAAGCGGCGTCAAAATCCTGGTTTTCTAAGTAGGGTAAGTAGGGGGCGGCAGCAGCTTGGGTTAGCTTGCCATCCGTTAGTATGATGGCCTTATCTTCCAGAATGAATACCAGCTGGGTATTGGGGTAACGGGCAGCAAATTTTTTTAAAATAAGATCGGCTGTTTGGTGAAATAGTTTTGGTTTTGCCACCAGGATATTGTCGGGTGCCGGGTGAAAGCGGATAAATCCGAGCATCTTATGTACTTCATGGGACACTACTTTGGCGCGGGACAAAAACATCCGGCTGATATCACCAATGCCGCAGAAACAGTAGGAATGCCCGTAGCGGATGGCTTGTTCGATAGCCGCAAATATGACAGCCGCCCGGTCATTTGCCTGATAGCGCAGGTTAGCAGCTACCAGCCGTGCGAGTGTCTGGCCCGGAGAGTCTAACAGCCAGGCGGTGTCCAGACCGCAATTGGCAGATAATTGCTTAATCAAAGCCGTCAAACGCATTTCATCGGCATGGTAAACGGTGGTATCTTTAAACAGGCCGAGACTATCCTGTTCGCCGTGAAAACAAGGCAGGTCATTATGGATTTGTACCAGCAATGAAGCTTTAATGATCGGCCATGGCGACGGTGAGCAGATGATCACGCGAGTCCCCCCATAAACTGAGTTGGATATAACTTTGCCGGTTAGGTTTGGTCAGTTTGGTGCGGTCCCCATAAAACCGGCCATCAATGGTAATGAAAGATAATGCCCGTTTCAGTACAATACCCGTATTTTTTAATTCCGCAGGCTGAGTGAAACGGTATTCTCGTCTGATACGGATAATTTTGCGGGCCGAGCGCGGGCCCAGGCCAGGAACTTTGAGTAAGTCTTGGAACGAGGCTTTATTGATTTCTATTGGAAACAGTTCGGGATGATGTAGCGCGTAGGCCAGTTTCGGATCAAGTTCTTGGTCTAGATTGCCATTGGAATCGAAGACTAAATCACTATAGCGAAACCCATACAGGCGCATGAGAAAATCAGACTGATACAGACGATTTTCCCGCAGGAGCGGCGTTTGGCTGACACCCGCCAGCGGTGTGCCGTCTACTGGCTGAAAGGCGCTAAAATAAGCGCGCTTTAGACTATACTGGCGATAGAGACTGCTTACCGACTGCAGGATATCCCGATCGGTTTCTTGGGCAGCACCGACAATATATTGGGTGGTATGGCTGATTCCCGGATGTTCTTGCAAGTGACGCTTGATCTTGTCCATCCCGTCAAGTATCTCGCTGGCATAGTTTTTGGTGCGGCTGAGTCTGGCCAAATGGGCAGCACTGGGGGCTTCTACATTCAGCGATACTCTGTTGGCAAACTGCATGGCAGCAGCTATATCCGCGTCAGCGGTACCTGGTAAAATCTTTAGGTGGATGTAGCCGCCAAATTTATAGCGTTTGCGCAGGATTTCAGCTACTTTAAGCATTTCACTCATAGTATGATCGGTGGAATGAGTAACTCCAGAACTTAAAAATAGGCCTTCCACGTAATTGCGGCGGTAAAATTCCATAAATATTCCTGCTAATTCATCGGCGGCAAATTTGGCTCGGGCAACATCACGCCCAGCACGGTTGGGACAATAGGCACAGTCTTTTTCGCAGTAGTTTGTCAACAACACTTTAAACAGGGAAATGCAGCGTCCGTCAGGTGTAAAGGAATGACATATACCGCTGGGGGCGGTTGTGCCAATATTCCATTGTCCGGGCTGTTTAATTCTAGATGCGGTTGACGCACACACATCGTACTTGGCTCCTTCGCCCAGAATTTTTAGTTTAGCCAATGGATCTAGCGTTTTCACGGTTTTCACCACCATTTATGTATTGTAACGTATTGGATGCACAAACTCAATCGAGAGAGAGCAAAGAATGATAATACAATTATACCACAAGAACAAACGTTCTGCAAACATTTGTTCTTAAAGTTGTCAGAAAAGTAAGTTAGCATAGCAGGAATCGTAGGAGGAATTGTCGAAACTAGAACCACTCACCCTATTCATAGGTTGTAAGCTATCGGGAAACGTAATTTGGGAATCATATAAACATGTTAGGCGATTATCCACGTTGCACGGTTGATAATGGTTTATAATAAAATTGTGGGATTTTATGATTAGTTAGAGAGACATTACAAGCAATCGACCACAGCTAAGGTGTTGATAGAATAACCGAAATGGGAAAAGCTATTGATTAGGCGGGAAAACAGGAGTATTCGGAGAGCAGGAATTGACGTACGTATGGAAACAGCATCTGGAAGATGTTGA
>NZ_JBYKYF010000119.1:0-2535 GCF_057736855.1 Sporomusa sp. | reverse complement strand
AGATGTTGAAGTGTGGTTTGAGTAGCAGGCTGGGAGGGGTAAAATGGCCATCTTACTTGTTGAGAATTCGGCAGATAGCCGGATGTTAATTAAATGCCTATTGGAGAAAAACGGCTTTAATGATGTGATTACTGCTGAAACAACATTTGCCGCTTTTGACATATTGGGTATGGATCAGCCGAATTGTGCGGCCACACATATTGATCTTATTCTCATGGATGCGTTTATGTCGGATATGGATGGGATTGAAGCCTGTCGCCTGATAAAATCCAATCGTTGTTTGAAGGATGTTCCGATTATTATCATTACTGACAGTATGGCTAATGGTAACACGGAGACGCTGGACAGAGCGTTTGCCGCCGGAGCTATGGATTTTATCACCAAACCAGTTAAGCCTCTAGAATTAAAGGCACGGGTTCTATCGGCTTTAAAAATCAAATATGAAACCGACCAGCGCAAAGCCCGGGAGGCTGAATTGGTGAAAGTTTTGGAAGAACTTGAAAAAGCCAATAGAGAATTAAGCCGCCTGTCTTCGCTGGATGGGTTAACCGGTATCGCGAATCGGCGGCATTTTGAACAGATGTATGATCGGGAATGGCGGCGGGCAGTAAGAACAGGGTCGGAATTGGCAATTCTGTTTTTAGATATTGATTTTTTTAAATACTATAATGATACCTATGGGCACCAGCAAGGTGATGAGTGTTTAAAACAGGTGGCAGCAGCCGCAGGCCGGGTTTTAAAACGTCCGGGCGATTTGCTGGCACGGTATGGTGGAGAAGAATTTGTTGTTATTCTGCCGGAAACTTCTCTTGCTGGCGCTGTTAAGGTCGCTGAAGCCATTCGCAGTGCGATTGAGCGTTGTAACATACCGCATAGCGCCTCGAAAGTGGCAGATCATGTCACGGTGAGTGTAGGCGTGGCAGGGGGGCGCGTTACACTGGATGATAAGCCGTCTGATCTTATTACCCAGGCTGATAAGGCATTATATGAAGCCAAAAAAGGCGGACGTAATCAGGTACAAGTGGCTAATCGCTGTGGCTGAGTAAATATCGCCAGAACAGATCCAGACAGGTTAGACCAAACGGCTGGCGGCTAAGGGCGTAGAATTGGCGTGTAATGGCTGCGCCAGGTAGCGGCAGTGTAATGAGTTGGCCGGAGGCAAGCTCATTTTCCACTGCCCAGTTAGAGATAAAGCCTACACCAATTTTATTCAAAATGGCGGCTTTTACTGCTTGATTACTACCTGCTTCCATAACGACGGTAAGGTCACTAGCCCTGATTCCCAACGCTTGTAATGCCTGCAGCGCCGACCTTGCTGTACCGGACGATTTTTTTCTTAAAATAAATGGTAGCGTAAGTAACCACTCTTTGACGGGGGCAGTGCAGTCCACTTTAAAATCAGGGTGGGCGGCAAGTACCAGCTGATCTGTCCATAATGGTTGGCTAACAAGATTGTCATCCGGTTTGGCACCGATTATGGCAATGGGTATTTCGCCCTGAGTAAACTTTTTTAAGATGCTTTGACTATCGCCTGTTACCAAAGACAGCGACAGCCCTGGATGAGCGCTCAGAAAGTTGGCTAACAGCGGTGGCAGAATATAATCTGCCGGGATTGTACTGGCACCCAATAGGATTCGGCCGCTGGCACCTTGTATCATGGCCTGAATTTCATTATGGGTGCAGGCCACTAAGCTGTTGATTGTTCGGGTAGTTTCGTATAATTTTTTACCATAGATGGTTAGTGAGACGCCTTTGGATGTCCGGGTAAATAACGGGCATCCAAAATTTTTTTCCAGGTTGTCAATATGGAAAGAAACGGTTGGCTGGGTTAAAGCAAGCTTTTTGGCAGCAGCGGAAAAACTGCCTTCTTCGGCCACCTGTAAAAATACGGTTAAAGATTGCATATAGGACATACACTCACCTCAAATATCTGTGTGGTTTTCGCAAGAAAGAAGTTCGTAATGGTTAACGCGCTGTATGTAGTAATATTTCGGACAAGATAAGAATTTTTCCTGTTAGCTCCTTGATAAGCAGGAATATTGTTACAAATATATAATATTTATTGATGAACTAAATATATTTTCTATGAGGTGAGACAATGAGTTGGTTAACCATTGTAACCGGACTGGTATTTGGCTTGGGGGCGGTGTTGCTGGTTAAACTCGGCAATCCGGGAAACTACGGCTTTTGTGCTGCCTGTCAGTTGCGGGATATTGCTGGGGCGCTCGGAATTCACAGCGTAGCCACCCTGCAGTATGCTAGGCCGGAGATTCTGGGATTTGTGCTAGGGGCTTTCGCTCTATCCTGGCTTCGTGGTGAATTTCGGCCGCGAGGCGGATCTAATCCGGTGATTCGATTTGTCTTGGGAATGGCCATGATGATTGGAGCGCTGGTATTCTTAGGCTGCCCGTTGCGAGCTATTCTTAGAGTGGCAGGCGGTGACCTTAACGGGATTACGGCGCTGGCTGGGTTTATTGCCGGTATTGGAGTTGGCATACTGTTCTTAAAACGCGGGTTTAATCTTGGCCGGGCTCA
>NZ_JBYKYF010000118.1:0-8877 GCF_057736855.1 Sporomusa sp. | reverse complement strand
GACAGATGATCATAATAAATAAAAAGGCTATCGACAATACTTTGTCGACAGCCTGGACAGCCTGCTAATACACGCAGGCTGTCTTAGTTTTTACGTGTTGCCGTTAATAAAATTTTCCATAAGCACACGGATATCATCGGCATCTTTGAGACTAAGAGCAGTAGCCAGCAATTCCTCGATTTGCTGGTCATTGAGTGCCCGGATTACTTCTTTCACCCTGGGAATCGAGGAAGCACTCATGCTAAGTTCATCCAGTCCCATGGCCGCTAAGAGCGGTGCCGCCAATGGATCTCCTGCCATTTCGCCGCAGATACCGACCCAGATTCCTTGCTCATGTCCGGCTTGGACAACTGAGTGAATAAGCCTGAGAACTGCCGGATGAAAATGACTGTACAATGAGCTAACTGCGGGATTGCCGCGGTCAACTGCCAGGGTATACTGGACCAAGTCATTTGTACCAATGCTAAAGAAGTCACACTCTGACGCTAGTTCTCTGGCAGTAATAGCCGCCGCCGGGGTTTCGATCATAATACCTAACGGTACATGGGGAGCAAACGGTTTGCCTTCGGCGGTAAGCTCAGCGGCTGCCTGTTTTATACATGCCTTGGCTGCAGCAATTTCGGCTGCACTGATAATCATGGGCAGCATAATGGCCACATGTCCAAAAGCACCTGCCCGTAAAATGGCTTTTAGCTGAGTGATAAACAACTCTTGCCGCTTCAGGCTGATTCGAATCGCCCGCCAGCCCAGAAACGGATTTTCTTCTTTAGCTATCTGTAAATAGTGTAGAGGTTTATCACCGCCGATATCCATAGTCCGGATAATGCATAACTGCTTGCCGCACTGAACTGCCACTTCTTTATAAGCAGCAAATTGTTCTTCCTCCGTAGGCGGGGTATCACGCCCCAAAAACAAAAACTCACTTCGAAATAAGCCAACCCCCTCGGCGCCTTGCATAAGTGCAGCCGGCATATCGGCCAGCGAGCCAATATTGGCTGCTAGTTGCAGCTTTCTGCCGCCAAGGGTAACCGCAGGTAAAGCCGCCAGATTGTTATCCTGACGTTTTCTGGCGGCTTCGGCTTCAGCTTTACTGCGATACTCCGCCACCTGGTCTGCCGACGGCTCGACAATGACTTGCCCGGTACTACCATCCATGATAACGGCAGTACCATTGGAAATGCGGTCTATTACCTCGCCCAAACCAGTGATAGTTGGTATTCCCCGTGCTTTAGCGATAATTACTGTATGCGAGGTAGTGCTGCCCTGTCCTAATAGTATGCCGCATACTTGATCAGGCATGCTGGCAGCTACTGAGGGCTCAATCTCTTGGGCACACACGATCACTGACTTATGTCCGTACTCAATATGACTTACCCCCAGCAACAATCGTACCAGCCTCCGGCCTATGTCCCGCACATCAACAGCCCGCTCCTGTAAATACGGATCAGACATAGCCTCAAACATAACAGCAAACTCTTCTGTTGCTTCCAGCACGGCCTGCGGTGCGGCTATGCCCTGCCCGACTTTTTCAGATATTTTGACAGCCAGCCCCGGATCATTAACCATGGCATGATGCGCTTGCATAATATCTGCCTGAGTTGTTTTTCCTTCCGCTTGAGCTATCTCTTTTACCTGCAAAATTTCAGCAGCAGCCGTTTTTATGACCTCAGCGATTTTTTCAGCCTCGACTTCAGGTGTACCTTTGCTATATGCTGTCAATTGGCCCATCCAGTCACCTGATAATACTTTAACTGGCGCAATCGCAATCCCGGACACTACCCCGATGCCCTTTACCATCTCTTTCATGGTCTAACCCTCACCAAAATTATTGTCAACCAGTGCCTGCAATGCGGCCACACATTCTGCCTCATCCGGACCATCGACCAGCAGCGTAAATGTAGCTCCCTGCCTCAGCCCCAAACTCATTACCGACAAAATACTTTTGGCATCAGCTGTTTTTTCTCCGCTCTGGATGGTTACTTTACTGGCAAAGGCCGACGCCTTCTGAACAAGCTGCGCAGCAGGCCTAGCGTGCAGTCCGGCTGAATTTTTTAGCACCAACTCAATTTGGGTCATATATATTCCTCCAAATAGTTAAGGGTTTTTTCTTGTTCGAATCTGGATCTAAAGTTATCTGATAAATACGCTCAGAACTTTTTTTAAGTTTCTGGCCGCTTCAGCCGTAGCCAGCACACCAGCCAGCGACTGACCAGTAGAAGCATCAACGGTAGCCGCAATGGTTCCTTCCAAAATAGGTGCATCGGCAATGGCTACTCGGGATTTCGCCTCTTCATCAAGCATATCTATAGCCAATTCGGCACTAATAACAGCGCTGCCCAAGTCAACCATGAGCAATACGCCGTCACCAGTATCGGCGGTTTCGATGGCTGCCCGGATTTTTAAGGCATCGGTACCGATACTGCCGTCAGACATGCCACCGGCAGCTATCAGCTTCTGCCCGGAAACTGCCATTTGGCTGGCCAGTTCGCATATGCCTTCAGCAATTTTGGCGCTGTGCGAAACTACAACAATTCCTACCATCTACCTAGCCTCCTGATATTGCTGTTTGGCAAAAGTAGTAAGAGCCTTAAGCATTAGATAGGAAGAAGTTGCACCAGCATCCTGATGTCCGAGACTGCGTTCCCCCAAATAGCTGGCCCGCCCTTTGGTCGCCACAATGGTTTTGGTGTATTCCACGCCGTTGGCTGCAGCTTCTGTAGCCAACTCCAAACATTGCACCAAATTCTTGCCTTCGGCCATAGCTTGTGTAAAAGCTTCATATGCCGGCTCAAGTGCATCCAGCATGGTTTTTTCGCCACGGACGGCTTTTCCGCGTTCTTTAACCCCGTCAATAACAGCCTTAAACATGGCTGCTATCGTATCAACATCCAGCGTGGATTTGCCCTGCAAAACAGCGCCAGCCCGCATAAAGGCAGTCCCATACAACGGCCCGGAAGCACCACCTACCGTGGATATCAGAGTCATGCCAGTCATTTTAAGTACACTGCCCATATCCTCCGGATTGGCGGTAGAAAGCTTACCGCGCACAGCTTCAAAACCACGCGCCATATTAATTCCATGGTCCGCATCACCAATGACTGCATCCAATTCAGTTAGTTTTTCTTTATTTGCAATGATTACGTCAGCCAAAGCTGAAATTGCCGCAATTACATTTGCCATAATAAACTCCTTTTCTCTGCTTAGAATTGTACAAGTGCCGGTGTATCTGCTGGCGCTAACAGCAACTCTTTGAGCTCGTCATCCAGCTTTAATACGGTAACGGAAAAACCAGTCATTTCCAAAGATGTCATGTAGTTGCCCACATACGTTTTAGCAATTTTTATATTTTTCTCGGTAAGCATGGCTGCGACCTTGCGGTTAACGATATATAGCTCCATAAGCGGTGTTCCGCCCAGCCCGTTGATCATTACCGCAACTTCATCTCCAGCACTTACCGCTATATCATTCAAAATCTTATTGACCAGATGCTCGGTAATTTCATCAGCCGTGCGGATATTCTCGCGATGGGTTCCTGGCTCTCCATGAATCCCCATCCCAATTTCCACTTCGTTATCAGCCAAGGTGAAACTAGGTTTGCCGGCAGCCGGAACAATACAAGGCGATAGCGCCATTCCCATGGAACGAACATGAGCAATGACCTTTTCAGCCACTTTTTGCACCTCAGCCAGATCTGCCCCAGTCTCAGCCTTGGCTCCTGCAATCTTATGGACAAATATAGTACCGGCAATGCCGCGTCGGCCAGTAGTCCAAGTACTGTTTTCTACAGCTACGTCATCATTAACAACGACTTTGGCAACAGCAATCCCATCAGCCTCCGCCATTTCGGCCGCCATTTCAAAATTCATAACATCGCCAGTATAATTTTTTATAATTAACAGTACCCCTTTGCCGCCATCAACAGCCTTAATGGCTTCATATACCTGGTCAGGTGTAGGCGAAGTAAATACCGCGCCCGCAATAGCCCCATCGAGCATCCCGCGTCCAACATATCCGGCATGAGCAGGCTCGTGGCCACTGCCGCCCCCAGACACCAAAGCCACTTTCCCCTTTACCGGTGAATTGGCCCGCACCAATACGTTAAAGTCTTCTACCCGCTTCAAATACTGGGGATGTGCCAATACGGCCCCTTGCAGCATTTCCTCAACCACTTGCTCTGCATTGTTAATGACCTTTTTCATTCCTTACGCCTCCTCATGATTACTATTTGTCCTTTTATCAGCAGCTACTCCCAATTAATGCAAAAAATATGCCAAAATTAGTTACTGACCATAGTAATCGACATACTCCTGAATTATAAGGAGGCAAGACTCACAAAACAAACAAAAGCACCATAATAAGCATGGCGCTCTTGTACAAAATTATCAGTTTTTCAGATTGGCATTGATACTTTTTACCAATTTGACCATTTTTTATCAAGATACCGTTTTGACAATCCCATACTTTCTAGCCTTGGCTGCTACCGTTTTATGCGTCAAGCCCAGCACTTTGGCTGCGGCATTAAAACTTCCGTATTTAGCCAATGCTCTGCTTATAATTTCTTTCTCATATTCCGCCCATGACAAGATGGTTTCATCCCCAGGAGAAACAGGCCACAGACTATGACTAGCTGCAGATACATTAGCAGCTTGCTCAGTGCTTTCTCTAAGATATAAAGGTAAATCTGCGACTGTTAATACCTTGCTGTCGGCAAGGGTAACCATCCGCTCAAGAACATTTTCCAGTTCCCGTACATTCCCTGGCCAGTGATATGCCATCAGACCAGCAAGGGCTTCCCTGGAAATTCCGGAAATAATTTTACCTTGTTCGACACTTATTTTCTGTAAAAAGTAGTCTACCAAGAGCGGTATATCTTCTACTCGCTCCCGTAGCGGCGGCAGAAGAATGGGTATAACATTGAGCCGATAATACAAATCTTCCCGGAATTCCCCATCTGCCACCATTTGCCGTAGATTGCGGTTGGTAGCGGCAATGATTCGGACATCCACCTTGATCACGGTTTCACCGCCTACCCGGGTAAACTCTTTTTGCTGCAAGACTCTAAGCAATTTAGCCTGCATACTCTTATTAAGCTCACCAATTTCATCGAGGAAAATCGTTCCCTTATCAGCCAGACTAAACTTACCAGGCTTTTGACGAACCGCACCAGTAAAAGCACCTTTTTCATGGCCAAATAGCTCACTTTCCAGCAAATTATCGGGAATAGCCGCACAGTTGACTTTAATCAGCGGCCCTGAGGCACGGCAACTGGCATAATGAATCCCTTCGGCTACCAATTCCTTACCGGTGCCACTTTCCCCAGAAATTAAAACAGTAGTTTTACTGGCAGCCGCTTTAGCGGCAATGGCCAAAGCCTCACGGACTTTGCCACTCTGTCCAATAAACGTTTCAAAAGATGGTCCTGGCTTTTTGGTCCGCCGCAGTTCCTGTTCCAAATATTCAGCTTTGGCAGACATTAAATTCAATTTATCGATGAGTTTATGTACTTCATTGACACTTTTAATAACCGATACTGCCCCGGTGAGCTCGCCGTCTACCAGAATTGGACTGACATTGGCTACCAGCGTCACCCCATTTGCTTTCTCTATAATCTGTCCAACAGCAGGCTGTGCTGTGGTCAGTACCCGGCTGCGCACACCGTTTGGCGAAATATTGTGGACATTTTGGCCGATCAGGGTTTCAAGTGGTTGCTGTACCAGCTCAACATATGCAGGATTAGCGTAAGTTATGTAACCAGCCCGGTCAACTACACAAATACCGTCTTGCACCGATTCCAACACCAACTGTAATCGTTCTTTAAGTTCTTTCACAGCTTTTAGCTGACCAGTCACTGCTTCCAAAACCGATATATCCTCAAAAATAGCCATCGTACCCCGCATTTGCCCATCGACAATAATCGGAGTTCGGTTAGTTAGGATGGTTTTCGAACCGATAGACTGGCGGCATCCAATTTCCGCCTCTTTGGTCTTAGCAATGATATGCAGCCGTGATCCGGGAATCATTGATTGTGCTTTATTGCCAATGGCCTGGGAAGCCGGAATACCCAAAATACGCTCAGCCGCCGGATTAAAGATGGTAATCACATCATGTTCATCCGTAACAATCAGACCGTTAGCCATGCTGGCAAAAATCTGCTCAGCTGTTAACACATTATCCTGCAGTACATTATCCACCTGATTCATAGTAGCCGCATCGGTTGGCAAAAAATCGCTTTCTAAGAATTCGGCCATTTCAGCAGCCGCTTCCTCGGCTGCCAATCCCTCCGCTTCTACCCACAAACAATCCCCCTGCTTGACACGCAAGGATAGCAGTGGCATCATACTGTTTGCCGGAACAGGCGCGCCATCTGGACGCCGGAAATACAACTGGACTTTTCTTCTAGCTTCAATTTCACATGACTTTTGTACGATCATAGCTGCCACCCGGGCATGCAACCCCTTGTCATGGGTGATAAGAGCCTGTTTTCTACTATCCATGACCGCTCCTCCAATGCCACAATAATCCTACCTTTAATTCTACCGTAACGATCATACCTGCGTAAAGCAGACGGACAAAACAAAGGTAAGCCATTCCAAGCTCTTTTTCATATCCAAGAGGCTCAGAATGGCTTACCCCATAAATAATCATCGAGTTAAACGGTAGCACTAAGCAGTCTAGATCGTACTCGATTCGAAGTATTTGACTTTTTACAGAAACTTCTCCATTCGCCAAGGTGTAATGCCATCTTCTTGCGCGCTCTTTGGACAGCATTATCAACCACCTTTTCCTGCAAATTCAGAAGCTGTGCAATTTCCCGTTGTTTATATCCTTCTATATACAGCTCAATCACTTTTTTCTCCAACCGTGACAAAATATTTGCCATTTTATCATAAATCTTAGTGACTGTCTCTTTTTCAATAATCACGTCAATAGGGTCATCAGAAGAATTTTTATTCAGCATACCCTGTGCCTCTAATTGACTGTTGGTGTTAGGGGACTCAGTTATGGTACTTAATGAAACGGCCTCATTTAGAATATAGTGCTTTTTACGATTATGCATGGTAACTGCTGATTTAATAGTATTTTTTATATTCAACTCGGCAATCAGACGAAAGGATTTTCCACGTTCTTCATCATAATAGCGAACGGCCTTATACAAGCCAATTAATCCCCATTGGTACATATCGCGGTAGTCACCACCAGGTAAATAGTAAATTTTCACATAGCGTAGGATTATTTTATTATATTGAGCTACTATTTTTTCAAACTCTTCATTATTAATTCTTCCGTCATTATGAAAGCACACTGACAGCATCCTACCTACTCCTTGTTATTTCAATTTTATTTATCCAAAATACCGCTCATAAATTGACTAATAAATTTTTATATTCTCTTTTTTCATTACATGCAAAATTCATGCCAACTTATTTTGGGCCATTTTATCAGTATTTGTCAAGCAGGTGGTCTGCAATTTTTCGTCATAATGTACAAAATTGTACACCAGTCTGTCAATTTTTGTACAGATAGTGTAGCATATTGCAATGATGCTCACACGTTATATGATTGTATCACTCACCCAATGCAAATGCGCAGGCGAAAAGAAAACTGCCTTATCGGCAGGACAAAAACAGATCTGAGAGTTGCAAACTAACAAAGGAGCAGTGGCTATGAGCACGCCTGCTGCTCCTTTAATAGTAATTCTACCCCGGCATTCTTGATAAATCACTAAATTTAGTAAACTGTTTATGAAAGAATAGTTGGACACTGTCAACAGGACCGTTACGGTGTTTTGCTACAATAATATCTGTGATATTTTTCCGTTCGGTGTCAGGTTCGTAATAATCTTCCCGGTAAATAAAAGCAACAATATCAGCATCCTGCTCAAGCGAACCGGATTCTCTAAGGTCACTGAGCATAGGTTTCTTAACCTGACGGGATTCAACACTACGACTAAGCTGGGATAGGGCAATGACAGGTACTTTAAGTTCACGGGCCAAAGCTTTTAGCGACCGAGAAATTTCGGAAATTTCCTGTTGACGGTTTTCACTGCGGGAGCCACCTGAGCTTCCCTGCATAAGCTGGAGATAGTCGATAATAATAAGCTGTAAATCATGCTCAATTTTGAGCCGGCGGGCTTTAGAACGCATCTCCATAACCGAGATACCGGCGGTATCATCAATAAAAATGGGGGCAGCCGCCAAACGGTCGGCAGCGCGTACCAGCTTGTCCCAGTCACTGTTTTCTAATTCCCCGATTCTAAGACGCTGCGCATCAATCGGAGCTTCCGCACACAGCATCCGCTGTACTAACTGCTCTTTCGACATCTCAAGACTAAAAAACGCAACTGCTTTCTTTTCCTTAATGGCGATATGCTGGGCAATATTAAGTACAAATGCTGTTTTCCCCATACTGGGACGTGCAGCAATCAAAATAAGATCAGAAGGCTGCAGGCCTGAAGTCAGCTTATCTAAGTCTTTAAAGCCGGTTGGCAAACCGGTGATCCCGCCTTTGGAAGAATACAGTTCCGAGACTTTATCAAATACGTCAAAAATGATATTTTTAATCGAAGCAAATTCCTGTCCCACTTTGCGATTTGAGACTTCCAGAATCATTTTCTCGGCTTTGTCCATGATTACGGATACTTCTTCATTTGCTTCATAACCCATACTAGCCACCTGGGTTGCCGTATTAATAAGCTGGCGTAATAAGGCTTTTTCTTCTACAATCCTAGCATGGTACACAACATTAGCGGCTGTCGGCACACTGTTAGCTAACGCAGTTACATAGGCAATTCCGCCAGCACTTTCTAGCTTTTCGTCCCGGCGTAACACTTCCACGACGGTTACCAAATCAACCGCTTCATTTTTATTAAATAACTCC
>NZ_JBYKYF010000476.1:0-1502 GCF_057736855.1 Sporomusa sp. | reverse complement strand
ACAATTCAGCTCCTTCAGAGTATACCTGGTGTTGGTTTTCTCTCCGCTGCTACTATTGTTGCTGAAATCGGTGATTTTAACGCTTTTTCAAAACCTAAAAAGCTAGTTGCATACTTCGGTATTGATCCTTCAGTTAGGCAGTCCGGAGAATTTACCGGTACCCACAATAAAATGTCTAAAAGGGGCTCAAGACTACTTAGGAGAGTTCTTTATACCATAGCACTTGCCAATATCCGCACTAAACGAAATAACGAGCCTTGTAATCCAGTGCTAATGGAATTCTATAAGAAAAAGTCGCAGAATAAGCCTAAAAAAGTAGCTATAGGGGCAGTTATGCATAAGCTTGTTTTTATTATCTTTGCTGTTCTTAGAGATAGAAAACCTTTTGAACTTCGTTCTCCTGAGCAGCATGCTAAAATACTCGCTAAAAACCGCACTGTAGCTTGATAGTACCTGTATTTGATGTTTAGTTTTCAAGGTTCAAATCATCCTAAACCAGCTATTTTATGTTCATTTTTATTAGGTGGTTTTATTGTGTTGCCATTTTTTAATTTTCTAATGAAAGATAGCAACAACGAAACTTTCAAAATTTTTTTCTAAAATTACTTGACTTTAATTAGCTGGTCTTATATAAATTTTACTAAGATTAAAGGGAAGCTATATAAGTCAACTTCCCTTTCGCCAATTTTCTGGATTCCTAAAGCTACGTTTTCTAAGCCAAATAATTTTAATTTAACCCTTTGTGCTAGATCAGTGGTCGCTATCATATACGTATAATGGTTATTGATAAGTAATGACTTACAATAATTTGGCTAAGAAAACTAGGTTTATGGAATGCAGAAAAGCCGTAGCGGAGGCAGGACGCCGAAGCAGCTTCCACCGGCAGGATGCCGGTTAGGAAGCGTTAGGCTTTTCAAATAAAATAAGCTATAGTTTTCTCCAAATTATTGTTGGAATTACGTTCAATAGCCATTATACATATATAATAATGACCACTGACATAGTAGCACAGGGGATTAAATATTAATTTTATTCTAAAAACTAGGTTAACTATATCTTTAGCCCTTTATTGTAACTATTTCTTCCAGACCTTTTCTAGCACTTGCATGCCTATCGGGATTGCCAACATCATCTGGATAGCCCAGCGGAATTAGTGCCATTACCTCAACATTATTCGGGAGTCCTAATACTTCATGGCATTTCTTTGCATCAAAGGCACATATCCAGCAGGTTCCCAATCCCTGCTCAGCTGCTGCTAAAATCATATGAGTTATCGAAATGGCTACATCAACATCGCAATGATCTTTTCCATCCCACCTGTGCCAGGACTTGCTGTGATCCCCACAGGCTGCAATAATAACCGGTGCTTTGCGTATCCATTCCCGGCCGTATGTATCCGCTACTTTCTTCTTTAATTCCTCATCTTTTACGACCACAAAATGCCAGGGTTGATAATTACATGCTGAAGGTGCTACTCTACCGGCTTCAAGCACATAATTGAG
>NZ_JBYKYF010000117.1:5670-8915 GCF_057736855.1 Sporomusa sp. | reverse complement strand
CGCGGTTAGCTATGTCATTATTAAAACCAACCAGCGGCAGTATCTTTTTTCAAGTCCAGGTTACCGCTCCCCTGACACCGGCTGATATGGCCCGCAATATTGGCTATGTATTCCAAAACCCTGACAGGCAGATTTTTCGGGATACAGTTGCCCAAGAGGTGGCTTATGGGCCAGAACAGCTAGGGTTTGCTCCTGAGGCGATTGCTGAGGCTGTATCCCAGGCGCTCAGTATGACCGGATTAAGAGAGGTCGCCGATAAATTTCCTCGGACGCTTAGTCGCGGACTAAAACAAAAGGTGGCTATTGCTTCATCCATTGCTATGCAGCCCAAGATGCTGATCTTAGATGAGCCCACCAGCGGGCAGGACCCCTGGGAAGCTCAACATTTGATGGATTTGTTAGTTAGCTTGAATAAGCAGGGAATTACTATAATTTTAGTTACTCATGATATGGAACTTATTGCTCAGTATGCTACCAGGACTGTTGTTCTTGATAAAGGTGTAAAAGTATTTGATGGTACGCCGGCTTCCCTGTTTGACGGCAGTCAGGAGATCGGGAAATGGGGTCTGATTCCCCCGGCTGCTATGGCTCTCAGCCGGCAACTTAACGGAGTACATGCCCAAGATGCGGCAGAACTAACTCGATTACTTTGTTGTGCGATAAACCAGAGGAGGGAAAAACATGCCTAAACTTGCGCCGCTTACAAAACTGATTTTAACTGCTGCGGTTTCGCGCTGGGCTTGGCTGATCCCTACACTAACTGGGCTAGCCATTTTGGTTGGAGGAGAACTATTGCTGCTTTCGCTACATCGTCCGTCAGGTAAGCATTGTAAAGCCATTGCTGGGTTAACGGTGTTTGCCGTAATGTTAGCTGCCCTGCAATACGTGTTTGGCAGTACGTTGGAATTTTCTTTAATGACTGGTCTAAAAATGTTTGCCATGTCAAGTATTTTTGTTTTTTTGCTGGCGACAACCAGACTGCAGGATTTGACGGCGGCGCTGGTCAGTCAGTGCCGGATACCGTATGAATATGCTTTTATGTTTACTTCTGCTCTCCGATTTGTTCCGGATTTTCTGGAAGAAAGCCGGATTGTCCGTGAAGCACAGGCCTGTCGGGGCTATGTTTTTCGCGGTAATCCTCTAAAGCGTTTGAGGGACTATGTTGCTATTGTTGAACCATTGGTGCTGCGGGCAGTATCCCGTTCGGAAACCATGGCGATGAGCCTCGAGCTTAGAGGTTTTGGCCGTAAAGGGCGGCGTCAGTTTACTTCTGACGTAGTACTGACTAATATTGATTATGTGTTTTTGCTCTTAATGTTGGCGCTGACTGTAGGATTAGTGATTTTGCGATAATGATAATTATAAGAAGAATGTATTACTAGCATTAAAAATCTGAATGCTAGTAATTATTTTTTACAGAAAAATGCAGGAAAAGTATTTTTATGGCAGAATATACTATTTTACAAATGTAGTGATTGCATTGCCCTCACTATTTTGGGGAACAATTTTCAAATGCAAAATTAATTAAACCAGAGAGGAGTTTCAAAGTATGGCCTTTATAAACGACAACTATCTTAAATTGCCTGGGAGTTATTTGTTTGCTGAAATAGCGAGGCGCGTGACCAAATTTAAGGAGAATAATCCTACTGCTGATATTATTAGACTGGGTATTGGTGATGTAACCAGACCTTTGCCTCAAGCAGTAATCAAGGCGTTACATACTGCTGTTGACGAAATGGCAGATGCTAAGACTTTCCGCGGCTATGGCCCTGAACAAGGTTACGCTTTTCTTATTGAGAAGATTATTGCTACCGATTATGCACCACGGGGTGTGACGCTGGATGTTGATGAAATATTTATCAGCGACGGCTCTAAGAGCGATGTCGGCAATATTCAGGAGATTTTCGGAATTAATAATGTGGTAGCGATTACTGATCCGGTGTATCCCGTGTATCTGGATACTAACGTTATGGCTGGACGTACTGGTGAACTGGTTGACGGTAAATTTGCTGGTGTTACCTATTTGACTTGTAATGCTGAAAACAATTTTACTCCTAAGTTGCCTGAAGAACGGGTAGACCTCATTTACTTATGTGTTCCCAATAACCCAACAGGCACTACCTTATCGAAAGAAGAATTGAAAAAATGGGTAGACTATGCAAAGGCTAATGGGTCAATTATCCTTTATGATTCTGCCTATGAAGCTTATATTCAGGAAAAGGATGTTCCCCATAGCATCTATGAAATTGAAGGTGCTAAAGAGGTAGCTATTGAGTTCAGATCGTTTTCTAAAACAGCCGGTTTTACTGGCACCCGCTGCGCCTATACCGTTGTACCTAAGACAGTAATGGGCATTACAAAAGACGGCAAGCAGTTCCCATTGAACAAGCTCTGGAATCGTCGCCAGACAACCAAGTTTAACGGAGTGCCCTACATTATCCAGCGCGGTGCTGAAGCAGTCTATTCGCCTGAAGGCCAGAAGCAAGTCAGAGAACTTATTAATTACTACATGACTAATGCCAAAACAATCCGTGAAGGCTTGCAGAGTATCGGTCTAGAAGCCTATGGCGGAGTCAACGCGCCTTATATTTGGTTAAAGACGCCGAAGGGTTATGATTCCTGGTCCTTTTTTGACAAACTTTTAACTGAAGTCCATATTGTTGGTACACCAGGTGCTGGCTTCGGCCCAGCCGGTGAAGGCTATTTCCGGCTTACGGCGTTTGGTAGCCAGGAAAGTACGCAGGAAGCAATTGAACGTATTAAAACCAAGTTAAAATTATAATACATATAGTACAGTTACAATAATAAAGATTGCTGCACTACTGCTTGTCAGGATAGGTAACTGGGTAATGATTGTACCTTGCCTATCGTGTGCGTAGTGAAGCAATCTCTTTTTATATATGAGAAACATATGAGAAAAACAGAGCGGTTTCAAGACAATGTCAGACAAGGAAGGAGTTGCCTGCACTTACAGAACAGGAGATCGATGGGCTTAGGTAGAATGATTAAAGATATAGTTTCTGTTTCAAAACCCGACTAGTTGGCAAACTAAAGAGTGCGCGTATATTTTAGCAGGAGTGGAGGCGTAATTTGTGAATGAAGGACCACAAACTGCAGTAGGGCCTCAGATAGCGTGGAGCAAGAAAAAAATTGGGCTGCTTATGGTTGTTGTGATTATAGTAGTAGGGATATGTCTTTTTCAGTTTGCCGCAGGCAAGGTGCGGCAAGTGGCAGAGCAGACATTG
>NZ_JBYKYF010000117.1:0-5628 GCF_057736855.1 Sporomusa sp. | reverse complement strand
AGGCCAATGAGGCGGTCAACGGTCATGTTATAGTATGGAGTATTGACTTGTCTATTTTGGGGTCTTTAGCGGCAAAGGAAGTCCAGGTGTTGGATGCTACTGGCAAAATTTTGGCAAAAATCAGTCAGATACAAATGAGTTATAATTGGAGCGATTTGTTAAAAGGGCAACTAGGGCCTCAGTTGGTGACAAGTGTGGTTGTAGAAAAGCCTGAAATTTGGGTTGTCTATCGACAGGACAAGCTGAATTGGGATGGTTTGATGAAGACACCAAAACAGGAAAAAGAGGCAACCCGTTTTGCCGGGACAGTAGAAGTCGAAGCAGGTACGGTACATGTGGAAACCGAGTTTTTTACCAAAACAGTAGATCAGGTAACCGGTAAACTTGATTTTCAGCAGGAAAATCAGTTAGGATTTGCCGCTAACGGCCGAGTGGATGAGTCGCCTTTAACCTTGGCTGGACAATGGGGAAGTCAGGGAACTTCAGAGCTTACACTGACAGTGGAAGATATGAAGTTAGCTAATTTGGGTCTAACGTCGGCAGACGATCCCATTCAAATAACTGCCGGTAAAATGGATGAGCTTACGATAAAAATAAGTAAAGATGCGTCAGGGGCGGTGTTACTACAAACACTAGCAGGACGCTTTTCCGGAATTTCTACCATAGGTGCTTTGGCCTTAGAGCAGGGCAGTGCTAGTTTCGAAAAACAGGGTACAGCTATCCACTTTATCGATGGTCAAGCTCTATACCGAGGGCAGTCGGTTACCGCAAGTGGATGGGTCATGCGTGCAGCCGACGGTACGAAGACTCTGGATTTTTCCGTTCAAATGCCTGCTGGAGATCCGGCAGCACTGATACCCAGTCTGCAAACTGGCGGTTTTCTTACCGTCCAGGGAACAGTTACCGGCCCAGTAATGTCGCCGGTTTTGGCTGGCAATTTTACCCTAGGCAGTATTCAGTTTGACGATATCCTTGTCAGTGGTATTAGCGGTACTTTTTCTTATGGACAGGAAACTATGAAGTTACTGTCAGCCAAGGGGACTGCTCTGGGTGGTTCTGTTTTTGCCAAGGGCGATATTCACCCGGAAAGCGAGCAGTATTTTCTGCATATTTCAGGGAACCATCTTGACAGTTCAAAACTGACAGACAAAGATGTCAAAGGGCCGCTGTCATTTACGGGAACGGCAATTGGCGATACGGCTGCGGCTGTAGTGCAAGGCGATTTTGCTATTCATAATGGTAAGACATATGGAATATACTTCCAGACATTGACTGGTAATTTCAAAAAACAGGGCTCGGCGGCGATCGAGATTGGCAACTTGGCTATAAAGACCGACTTAGGAACCTTCTATCCTGAACAATTAAGTCAGAGTGTAATGGAAAAACTTCAGGAACGCAATCTGCCGGTGACGAAAGCTGAAATGAAAGAAGTCGTTACCGACAAATTGATCAAAAAGCTGTTGCGGTAGTTTCTTAGGACAAATCTAAAACTAAAGTGAATGCCAAGGTGGTTGGTAATGTCTAGTCTAATGTACATAGGCTGGATTGAATGGCAATAAATTGATAACCTTGCTGGCTTTTGGCACCTATACAACGAAAGGGCTTACTTATCAGTAGGCTCTTTCTGTATTATTTTTATTATTTTTAGCATCAGCGCCGAGAAAGTTAGCTTATTGCGATTTTCTCCGTATGACTGCATCCCCCTGGGAAACACTACATAATAAGAAAACACGGCTTGTACTGCATGTTGGCGGGCCGAATTGCGATGGTACAACAAAATAATTCAGGGGGCAAAAGCTATGAAGAATGTATATTATCGGCTCATCCGGCATCGTGGGAATCGGGATTTGTTCCGGGCGGTTGAAATGTCGGTGGTAGCCCTCTTGCACGAACGTCCTTTTCATATTCAGGCAGAGGGGTTGCGCGGTACTGGTAAGACTACGATTATGCGGGCTGCCCGGGAACTGTTGCCGCCCATTACCCGGATTAAAGGTTGCCTGTATAATTGTCATCCAGTGACACCGCATTGCCCCTTTCATCGCAATTTATCGCCGGAAGAGATTGCGATGTTGGGTATAGAGGAGGTTCCCCGGCCATTTTTGGAGATATCACAGGCAGCTAAGTTAGGTACTGTTGTCGGCAGTATTGACCTTGCCAAATTAACCGATCCGGCGAATCCCTTGGCTGCGCTCTTACCTGGCACCATTCCCCAGGCTCATCGGGGTATTATTTTTATTGACGAAATCAACCGTTTGGTCGATACCGCTCCTGAATTGGCTGACGTGCTATTAGACGTTATGGGAACAAGGCCAGGTCGGGTGCAAATTGAAGAACCCGGTTTGCCGGTAGTTGAGTTGCCAGTAACCGTTAGTATCTGGGCGGCCTCCAATCCGGATGAAGAGCCAGGTCCGCTTAGCCGGATCAGAAAACAGTTGGCAGACCGGTTTGATGTAACGGTAACTATGGGACGGCCAGACAGTTATCAGGCAGTTATTGACATCCTGACTGGCGAGAACCGGGAGCAGCCGCTAGACAGAAGTTTTGATCAATACTTAGGCAAGCTGGATGATATTGAAGTCAGTGCAGAATTAAGGCAGGTATTAGGAAAAATTTATTTGGACTTTGGTCTGGAAAGCCTCCGAAGTGTTGCTGCTATGGAAACTTCAGCTTGTTTGGCAGCCTTGCTAGCCGGAAGTTCAAGTGCCGGGATTGCCGAACTAAAACAGGTGGCGCCGTTGGTATTGGCGCACCGGGTCAGCGCTGATACCATGTCTGCAATACTAACGTATCTTAACAGTTTGCCCAATGGACAACGTACGCAGGTAGTTGCTGTGGAAGGTACTGAACACCGAGCATACCGTATAATGTCTCGCTGGGAATCCCTGCGGCTACATTGTAAAGCCCAGTTAGCAGCACTATTAAGGCGGCTGTCTGTTTTTTCTGCTGCAGGTGCTGGCGGCAGCGGACGGGGTGGGCAGGGAGGCACCCAGATTGTCGATCCGCTAAAAACGACAATCATTGCGCCTCCTAAACCCGCCTTGCCGATTACACAATTACCGGATGAGCAGCTTGTAACGAGGGAAAGTAAGTAATATGGTAGACAGACTGAAAATCTGCTTAGAATATTTACCTTTAGAGCGCTTAGGCCGAGCAGTATCTGTTATTACACAAGCACTGGCGGCAGAACAGGGGGTACGGCTTGGGCAAAGTACGGTGCTGAGTACTAAGGTGCATGCTTTTCATCCCCATTGTCCAG
This sequence comes from Sporomusa sp., assembly GCF_057736855.1. Classification (NCBI taxonomy): domain Bacteria; kingdom Bacillati; phylum Bacillota; class Negativicutes; order Selenomonadales; family Sporomusaceae; genus Sporomusa; species Sporomusa sp. The sequence goes on along the minus strand of NZ_JBYKYF010000117.1, from coordinate 2,372 downwards.
AACACGTTCAAATATTAGTAAATAGCGATGCCGGCCAAGTATTTTATCAACGCCAGGACAAAGGCGTTGTCTGGCATCTTGATGTTTTCCATGAGTGTGGTAGCGTAGATCATCGACAGGCAGCCCGGTATCTTTGTCAGGCTATTGATGTATATAACATACGTGCAGCTAAACACCAGACAGAGTTAGCTTGTCAGGGAATTGTAAATCCCGCGTTTATGGATATTCAAACCGCAACTGGCGGGGGACGGATTACCGGCACTTTACTAGGAGGGCAAAATGAATCAGTGCGCCGGGCACATGAAAATCATGTTCATATGGCGCTGATAATACCGCCTAATGAAGTGCCGTGTCTTTTTTATATTGTAGCTGCGATTGAGGCTGCCATCGCTGATGCAGGTCTGGAACTGCGATGTAATGAACGTATTTCGCATGTGATTTCGGTTGATAGCCAAGCTGACCTTACTCCTTACAGTGATCAGACGGATTCGTTGCTTATCGGTCAACCGTCAGCAGGAAAAGCAGGACCAGATGCTCACAGTAGCAGGGGTGCGGCATTAAGTCAGGCTCTGTTGCCGAATTCTGACCACAGTGGGTCAGCCGAATTATCGCCGCACCCCCAGCCGGTGTCCAATAGTGGCAAAGGACAAACCCTGGTGCTTGTAAAGTCTTTGAAACAGGGAGACCAGCTACTTAAGCGCAGCGTGCAAGTTACAGCGGTACTTCCTGGTGAATCAGTTGATGCTGTTTATACTCCCGGATTGCGTGACAGTTTTACGCAGGCGGTTCGTAAAGTACAAAGCCGGGTTGGTGCGGTAACTAATACCCAAACCTGTCCGGATAATCAGCTGAAAGCTACAAAGACAAGTGAAATTGTTTCCTGTTCGGCTGGGTTGGATGTGTCTGCAACTGTTAGTGCAGCCGTTACTCGCCTGTTGGCTGATGACATAAATAGCCGGTTACAAATTAGTCCGGCAGATTTACGGTTTATTGGTCGGCGACCCAGAATAGGAAATGATATTTGTCTGTTGATTGACAGTAGCGGGAGTATGGCTGGTACTAGGCTTCAGACTGCTAGGCAGTTGGTCAGAGAACTTAGCTACTATGGTTGTAATCGGCTCAGTTTACTTACTTTTCAGGATAATCGCTCAGAGCTGATTGTACCATTTACATTTAATAGACAATCAATTCTTAGCGCTTTTGCTACCATTACGCCGTTTGGCGCTACTCCACTGGCACTAGGGATTCGCCGCTCACTGGCGTATATTATGGAACATCAGACCCGCAAACCGCTGCTGGTACTGATCACCGATGGCATTCCTAGCCGGAAATACGAGGAGACGGTAAATCCGCTGACCGATGCGCTTGCGGCTGCCGCTGAGGTTAAAATGGCCAACTGTGCCTTTTTGTGCATAGGCCTTGATGCGGATGAAGGTTTTTTAAAAAAATTGGCAGATACAGCAGATGGTATTTACTATATTTTACCAAATAGGAAAGTTACGAGTGATAAAATCAGCAACTAGGCTTTAAGTGAACTAATAGATAAGTGATTCTAGGTGATGGTAATGCCAGCTCTGTTTTGTTGAATAGCAGTGACAAGCGCATGGATAGTTCTGTCATCGCTAGCACAACAATTAGCAACTGAATATCGGCGGTTTTGTTGCCATAACAGTAACAGTAAACGTACTCTTGCGCTGATTTATGAATGTAGACTACTGAGTCGCTGTTGTACTTATTTTACTATTGCGCTGGAATTTTGCCGCGCACCTTCATCAAATATGGCTGGCTGCTGACTATCATTTCCCGGAAATCTTTACATGACTGTAACTGGTTGGATAATTACTGTCTTTACTGGATACCATTTGTCGGTATAGACAGGACTTAGTCTTATCTGGTTGCCTAAACGGGTAGTAGGATAATGGGAATTTGCTATAAAAAGTGATAAGAAAAAGTAGGTTGCCACAGAATTGGCAACCTACTTTTAGCTATCGAGAGTTAGCATACTACAGGGACAATATCTTAAAAGAAATATATTTAATTAGCGTTGGCTAAATATTCTTTATCAACCAAGTGTTTGATAAAGATATGTCTAGTTGTCGTAAGATCAATGATTGTGCCTGTATGGGTTTTGACTATGGGCTTATCCAGGTTGTTGGGGTTAAAGAAAATAACTTGACCTGTGCGTCCATCGCTTAAGAGTACCGTTGAGTTGGTAAGACAGTCACGAACATGGCGAATAAATGGTTGACAGACTGCCTGGTCTAACTTGCCGAACATCTCTTTGGTCATATACGTCAAAACCGGAAATGGATTAGCGTGTTCACCAGAGTAGGCTTCTTGGTGAAAGAGGTCGGCAACAGCAATAATCCTGG
>NZ_JBYKYF010000116.1:579-8970 GCF_057736855.1 Sporomusa sp. | reverse complement strand
ATGTATCCAGAAGTTATTAGTTCTTGTCTAATTTCAGTTACTTCAGCATTTGTATCAGCATGAGACAACGCCACTAAGACGCTTTCTAAGTAGGTAATTTCCTGATCGCATTCTATAAGTTGATTTGCCAAATGCTCTGCTGAGCGTTTGGCTTTGTTATATTTGGCGTAATACTGCTGCGCATTTTCCAACGGTGATAGCGCGGGATCAAGCTTAATTTTTATGTGGTCGTCTGGCTGTTCACTGTAGATATTTGGTAACACCTGTTCACTACTACCTGCGGGTATATTGTAAAGATTAACCATCAAAATATCACCGCATATCCGTAGGTCGTCAGCGTGCTCCGCTTGATTAAGTTCTTTAGTCAACACTGCTTGTTTACGAGTTAATTTTGCTAACTCTGTTGAGACTAATTTAGTAAGCAATTCTTTTTCCGGGAGTGAAGGGCGTCCTTTGAAGCTGTCAAAAAAGGCAACCGCTTCGCTCATCGTGGCAAAGCTATGGAGGGTATGTGATCTAAGATGTTCTGGGACAAAAGCGGCAATAGCTAGCGGTTGGCCTTGAGCAGTAATAACACAGGGGGAAACTTGGCGATTCTTTAGTGGTTTGGCAATACTGTCAACAGCCTCGACTAAGGCGTTACTATCTGCAGTATCAAGGGAGTTAACCGCGATTTCAGGAGAAAAACCTGCACGCCAAGCGATCTCTTTGGCGGTGAGTGGTCCTAAGCCGATACCGGCAGCGATAATGGCTTTGTATAAAGGTAAATCCGGTGTTGACAGCACCTGTCTGACAAAAACATCTGATTCGGTAGCTAAAATATTGATTCGATCCTGACCGGGCGGATAGATATATTCTTTTCCGGGTAACACCAGGCGATGACGGCTTTGCTGAGCTCCTACCCTTCTAATGGCATCAATAATTACATTATCCTGACTAAGAATAATGTTACTGTTTTTACTCATAATCTCGATGATCAGACGTTTGGTAACAATTATGCCCCGTTCACCACGCACGTCAATATTAATATTGACAATCCGGTCAAGGTGATGTTGCTCGATACTGCCAACTCGGCCGTCTTCGAGATGTTTGCGCAGCAACATGCAAAAATTAGGGGCTACTGCCGGATTTTCTGGGCTAGATGCAGTAAGTAGCAATTTGGGTCGTTCTGGGTTGGCTGAAATATAAAGCCTATGATTTTCTCCGGGTTGACGTATCCAGAGAAGCAGCGAATATTGATCAGGCTGAAACACTTTATCGATACGGCCACCGGCTAATGCGGCATTCAGTTCATTTACCAGCGGCGCAAGCGACAATCCATCGACATTCATGGTATACCCTCCGTCTGTTATAAACATTAAACAATTTGCCAATAGTATAACACCCTTGGCAATTTACGGTCAAACTCGGTCTAATTATGCAGCTAGCAGAATAACATAGTTAGTAAGTTAATGTAAAAACACATGTTAGCGAGGTGGCTGCATGGACAGAGAAAAATGGTATGCGCGTACGCCGGATGAAGTGGTTCAATTTTGGCAGACGAGTTTTACTGATGGCTTATCTTCTGCTGAAGCCAAATCTAGGCTGGATACATTTGGATTTAATGAACTGGTCGAAAAGGAAAAAACAGCTTGGTGGAAACGGTTTTTAGCCCAGTTTCAAGATTTTATGGTATTAGTTTTACTGGGAGCCACACTGATATCCGCCTTTTTAGGTGAATATGTTGATTCAATAACCATTTTACTCATTGTCTTTATGAATGCAGTATTAGGATTTATTCAAGAATACCGGGCAGAACAGTCGCTAGCGGCTTTAAAAAAACTGGCAGCGCCAACTGCTAGGGTTATAAGAAATGGTATGGTACAGCAAGTTCCAGCTCGAGAGCTTGTGCCGGGAGATATTTTAGTTTTGGAATCTGGTGATAAGCTGGCTGCTGATGGCCGGCTTATCGATGTGCATAATCTGGAAGTGGAAGAAGCCGCATTAACGGGTGAATCTTTGCCTGTACGAAAACTAGCAGACCGACAATATAGCGAAGAGGCTCCTTTGGGTGACAGAAAAAATATGGTGTATGCAGGCACCAGCGTTGTGCGTGGGCGTGGCCGAGCAGTGGTATGTGCTACCGGCATGTCCACAGAAATCGGACAAATTGCTGGTATGATTCAAGCGTCAGCAGAAGAAGCTACTCCGCTAGAAAAAAGGCTTGAACATCTTGGTAAATGGCTTGTCTGGGGTTGTTTGGCTATTTGCTGTATCGTTGTAATTACTGGTGTAGCCAAAGGGGAGTCTCTATTTGTCATGTGCTTGGCTGGTATTAGCTTGGCGGTTGCTGCTATTCCAGAAGGGTTGCCGGCTATTGTTACCGTGGCTTTGGCCCTTGGTGTTCAGCGCATGATTAGACAGAAGGCTATCATTAGAAAACTACCTGCAGTTGAAACCCTTGGTTGTACCACCGTTATTTGCTCAGATAAAACTGGTACTCTGACACAAAATGCTATGACTGTGCGCCAAGTATTTGCTGACAACCAAATTTATGAATTTACCGGCTCCGGCTATGATATTAAAGGCAGTATTTTGCTTAATAAACGCGAGGTAGACTGTTCAAAAGAGAAAGCCCTTGAACAATGCCTGGTCATCGGTGCACTTTGTAATAATAGTACTTTGAAACAAAATAATGTTGCTATTACCGGTATATGGCGCAGCAAGCGTGAGACTGGCTGGTCGATTGAAGGTGACCCGACAGAAGGCGCTATCGTTGTTGCTGCAGCGAAAGCCGATATTTGGCAGGCTAAATTGGAAAAAACGAAAAAGAGGATTGCTGAAATTCCTTTTGAATCCGAACGTCGCCGCATGTCAGTAATATATCGGGATGAAGATAATAATCATATGTTATATACTAAAGGGGCACCAGATACACTGCTGGAATTGTGCCAATATTACCATACAGCGGCAGGGCCGACCTCACTTACTCAGGAATATATTGATAAAATTAATCGTGTAAATGAAGAAATGGCCTCTCAGGCTCTCAGAGTGCTGGCTGTTGCCTATCGTCGTCTGACACCCATTCAGGCTCAAAACCCTGATGAATCTCTGGAAACAAACTTGGTATTTGCTGGACTGGTGGGGATGATTGACCCACCGCGCGAGGAGGCCAAATTATCCATTGACTTGTGCAGAGAAGCCGGAATAAAAACAGTTATGATTACTGGCGATCATAAAAATACAGCTATAGCCATTGCGCAAGAACTAAATATATATAAGGAAGGTCACCACAAAGCACTTACCGGCAAAGATTTGGATGCTATGGGGGACGCTGAACTTGATGCCATTGTCAATAGCGTCTCCGTTTATGCCCGGGTTTCTCCTAGTCACAAGCTGAGAATTGTGCGGTCGCTTAAACGCAAAGGGCATATTGTAGCTATGACAGGTGATGGCGTTAATGATGCTCCGGCCATAAAAGAAGCTGATATTGGTATTGCTATGGGGCTCACGGGTACTGATGTGACAAAAGAAGCTTCTGCTATGATTTTAGCTGATGATAATTTTGCGACGATTGTCGCCGCCGTTGAAGAAGGACGGGGTATTTACGACAATATAAGAAAATTCATTCGCTATTTATTGTCTTGTAATATTGGTGAAGTTCTTACCATGTTTCTTGCCGCTTTATTGGGATTACCTATGCCGCTTTTACCAGTACAGATTTTGTGGGTGAATCTTGTTACTGATGGTTTGCCAGCTATGGCGTTGGGCATTGATCCTAATGATCCTAACAGTATGCGCCGTCCGCCACGTCATCCGAAAGAAAGTGTTTTTTCTCGCGGGCTGATTAAAAAAATTATTGGTCGCGGTATTCAAATCGGTTTGAGCACACTTTTAGTCTTTAGTATGGTATACTATTCCCAGAATGATTTAGCATTGGCACGGACAGCCGCTTTTGCCACATTGGTATACTGCCAGATGTTTCATGTATTTGATTGTCGCTCAGAAACATATACCATTTTTGAACTCAAATTTACTAGCAACAAATACTTATTAGCAGCGGTTGCCTTTTCGACCATTATGCAGCTTTCTGTCATGTACATACCGTTTTTAAGTTCTATCTTTTCTACCGTGCCGTTATCTGTAGGCGACTGGATACTTGTTTTGACAGTTTCAGGCTGGACTTTGATTCTTAATGGCTTAAAACATCTTTTCTTTAGACGTCGCCTTACTCGACGCGCCATGATACCACAAAATCGGTAACAGTGGAGAGTGAACTTACCCTGAACAGGTTGCTAGACCTAAGGTATATACAGGGGAATACCTAAGTCTTTTAGTTTAGAGCAATACACTACAAATGGATTAAAACACCATTTGTAGTCTTATTTTATAATTATTTAGGAGGAAGAATATGCAATTTACTAAATGGCATGGATTGGGAAACGATTTTGTCATTGTCAATGGAATGAAAGAAGACATCACCGATTATCATCATTTGGCGGTAGCTGTTTGTGATCGTCATTTTGGCATCGGTGCTGATGGGCTTGTTGTACTATTAGCATCCGATATTGCAGATTTTAAGATGCGGATCTTTAACTCCGATGGCAGCGAGGCCGATATGTGCGGTAATGCCACCCGTTGCGTTGCTAGGTATCTCTATGAGAATAAACTAACTAACAAAACTGTCATTACCCTTGATACTTTGGCAGGGATTATTACTCCTGAACTTATTATTAAGGACGGTGTATTAGAAACCGTTAAGGTGGATATGGGTGAACCTAGACTCAAACGCGGTGAAATTCCTATTGTTGGTGATGCTATAGAACAGGTAATTAATGTACCGCTGGAGGTAGATGGTGAAACGTATCACATTACTTGTGTATCTATGGGAAATCCTCATTGTGTCATCTTTGTTGAAGATGTGACTAAGGTTAATTTAGCGGTTATTGGTCCCAAAATTGAAACACATCCTCTATTTCCTAAGAAGACTAATGTTGAATTTATTCAGGTCATTGACAGAAAAACCATAAGAATGCGCGTCTGGGAGCGGGGTGCCGGGATAACTTTAGCATGTGGAACAGGTGCTAGTGCTGCTTTGGTTGCATCTGTTTTGAATGGCTATACTGATCGTCAAGCTACTGTCCAATTGGATGGTGGTAATCTTTACATTGAATGGGCCAGCAATAACCACATCTATAAATCAGGACCGGCCGTAGAAGTATTTCATGGAGAGTATCTGCTTTAAAGTAGCCGGCTTAACAGCCGGCTCTTAACTATTTTTTAAATTCTGAAAAAAAGGTTTTTTTTGGTCTTAGGTATAATATTTATATTACAAATATTACAGAATCATTTGCCATTGGAGGTGTTAAAGTGAAGCCTGTTGCCGCTATTATTAGCTTACTTTTCTTACTTACTATTCCATTTGCTAGTAGTGCTATATCGTTGATCAATCGAGAGGTTATTTTGGAAGCGCAGGAGTATGGTATACAACGCCAGCAACTGACGCTTACCGAGTTTCTTCATCCCTGGATTGTTTACGAAGAACACGCAACGATTCTTAATGAAAAGACTGAACGGGCTTATTTATATACTCCGTTCTTATTACTGGCCAATGATGCCCGTGATAAAGCAAAAAGTAAAAAAAAGGTTCAGCTTGCTGACAGCGAACAGATTTTAGCTGATTATGCCGGGTGTCTTGTTTTTAGTGCAACTATTAATGGGAAGAACGAGACCTTTAATGACGGTATCAAAGCTGTCATTAAACAAGGCCAAAAAACAATCAAACCATATCATGCGGTCATTAATTCTCCGATAAAAACCCCTTGGTTTCCTAGTGAACCAGAGTTTACGTCTCATACATATTTTTATTTTTATGATAAGGAATTACAATTGGATCAGCCTATTACCTTAGTATTAACTACTAAAGATAAGCAGGAACGCCGCTTCTATTTTGATTTGGCAAAGTTCAAATAATTAAAAAACAAAGCTGGTCACCTGTAAAATTTATGGTTAAAATTACATGAACAGTTAATAATAACATACGCAAAGGAAGGTGCAGTGTTCGTGCTCAAAAGTATGACCGGGTTTGGCCGAGGTGAGTACATTGATTCAGCCCATCGGATTGTAGTTGAGATTAAAGCAGTCAATCATCGATATAACGAAATTGTTATCCGTATGCCCAAAAATCTAGGCAGTTTGGAAGATAAGATCCGTCGTAGTATTGCCAATACTATTTTACGTGGCCGGGTGGACGTTTTTATTACTGTTGATGAATATGGTGAAAAGAAACGTACGGTAAGGGTTGACAAAGAATTGGCAATGGCTTACCATAATGCAATGAGAGAATTGGCAGACCTATTGGAAGTACCGGCAACTGACAATATATATCATATATCCAAGTATCCTGAGGTTCTCAAAGTGGAAGAAGTTCCCGAAGACGTTGAACAATTATGGCCTAAACTAGCGGCTGCTATCGAGGTGGCAGTTGCCAACCTAATGAAAATGCGTGAAACTGAGGGGGCAAATATTGAGCACGACCTTTTAGAACGGGTAGACAAGCTCAATAAATACATTGCTGCTGTAGAAGAAAGAGCACCGCAAATCCTTGTAGAATATAGGGAAAAGTTGTTAAGTCGAATGAGGGAACTACTAGCTGCAGTTGGGGCAGAAGTTGACGAAGCCAGACTGCTCCAAGAAGCGGCTATATTTGCTGATAAAACTAATTTTACAGAAGAAATAGTGAGGCTTAAAAGCCACTTAGCTCAGTTTCAAGCAACGGTAAACTCGTCTGATGCTGTAGGACGAAAATTGGATTTTATTGTACAGGAAATAAACCGGGAAACCAACACAATTGCTTCCAAAGCGAATGACTCCACCATCGCCAATACTGTTGTTGAAATTAAAAGTGAAATAGAGAAGGTCAGAGAGCAAATCCAAAACATAGAGTAATATAGGAGAATTACGCCTTAGTAGCCTATAAATGTATAGGAGGAGTCTTAATGGATATAAAATTAATTAATATTGGCTTTGGCAATATAGTGTCGGCTAACCGGATCATATCGATAGTAAGTCCTGAGTCAGCTCCCATAAAGCGTATTATTCAAGAAGCACGCGACAGGGGGATGCTTATTGATGCTACATATGGACGCCGGACTCGCGCCGTAATTATTACTGATAGCGATCACGTGATTTTATCGGCAGTGCAACCAGAAACAGTAGCTCACCGGTTAACAAGTAAAGACACTAGTGAAGATACTGCCGAATAAGGGAAAGGAGATAGACAAATGGCGCAGCAAGGAATATTAATAGTTATTTCCGGTCCTTCAGGAACTGGTAAAGGCACCATTTGCCGCGAGTTGCTGCGTAGCAATCCCCAGCTAAAATACTCTATATCGGCTACTACTCGCCCAGCTAGGGCAGGAGAAGTTGATGGAGTAAACTATTTATTTGTTGCCAAAGATCAGTTTCAAAGCATGATTGACAATGACGACCTGCTGGAGTGGGCAGAAGTTTACGGCAATTTTTATGGGACGCCACGCCACTATGTGCTTGAACAATTAGAAAAAGGTTATGATGTCGTACTGGAAATAGATACCCAGGGAGCTATGAAGGTTAAAGAAAAGTTTCCAAAAGGTATATATATATATATAATTCCGCCTTCTTTGGATGAACTTGCTGATAGAATTCATAAACGCGGTACTGACAGCCTTGAAACTATCGAAAGACGGCTGCAGAGTGTCAGCGCTGAACTTACTCAGGCTCAGAACTATCATTATATTGTAGTAAATGACCAGGTTGCAGAAGCAGTGCGAAAAGTAGAAACTATTATTGCTGCTGAGAAGCTTCGGGCTGAACGTAACACCGATTTGATTGATAGACTTTGCCAGTCTAGTTGTAAATAAGGAATACTTAGCATCGAAATAAATTAAGCAAGGGGAGACGTTATGATTAATCCGTCTTTAGATACATTAATTGATAAAGTTGATAGCAAATACACATTAGTAGTATTAGCTGCAAAAAGGGCACGGGAAATTATGGATGGTCAGCAACCACTTGTTGAGTCAAAATCCAATAAACCGGTAACCATTGCTTTAGAAGAAATAGCTCAAGGTAAAATTACTTTTGAACGTACCAAAACCGGTATTAAGTAGGAGTTTATCATGTCATCAGTCCAGAATATTGTCCTTGGAGTTACTGGTGGCATTGCCGCCTATAAAGCAGTTGAAATTGTCAGCCGTTTAAAAAAATTGGGATATACCGTCCATGTTATTATGACTAAAGCCGCTACAGAATTTGTTACACCACTAACCTTTCGCGAAATTAGCGGCAATCCGGTGGTCACAGACATGTGGGAAGAACCCAAAACTTGGAATGTGCAGCATATTGCACTAGCCAGCCGTGCTGATCTATTTC
>NZ_JBYKYF010000116.1:0-569 GCF_057736855.1 Sporomusa sp. | reverse complement strand
GGCAACTGCCAACATTATTGGTAAAATAGCAAATGGCATAGCCGATGATATGCTTACGACCACTGTTATGGCTACCCGAGCTCCGGTAGTGCTGGCTCCAGCCATGAATACCAATATGTATCTAAACCCCATTACTCAACAAAACTTAACCAAACTTGCGGGATTAGGGTATCATATAGTAGAGCCGGCCTCGGGTATGTTAGCTTGTGGAGTGGAAGGTCCTGGCCGATTACCTGAACCGGAGGAGATTGTGAGAAAAGTCGTAGCATTGTTGCATCGCCGCCGGGATTTGTCCGGCAAGCGGGTACTAGTTACAGCTGCTGGTACACGTGAACCTATTGATCCGGTCAGATATATTGGTAATCGTTCGAGTGGCAAAATGGGGTATGCTCTCGCGGAGGTAGCAGCAGCGCGCGGCGCAGAAGTTATCTTGGTATCGGGGCCATCGAGTCTGCCAAATCCATCAGGAGTAATTGTAAAAAGAGTAGAAACAGCCATGCAAATGCGTGAGGCTGTTTTGTCTGAATTTGATATGGTTGATATTGTAATTAAAGCGGCTGCTGTAGCTG
>NZ_JBYKYF010000115.1:6558-9013 GCF_057736855.1 Sporomusa sp. | reverse complement strand
AAAGATAAATAATATAAGGGCTTTAGCTCCTAGGCTAAGGCCCTTTTGAAATCTATTCAAGTGGTTTTTAGCTCATACATGGAGAATCAAGATTTCTGCCGCTACAGGCGGCGTTGCCTCAGGTGAGATTGACTCTTCACCTGAGGGCCTGGTGTTTCAGTATTGCTGAAACGAGTTTATAGGGGGTACTACTTACTAAGGTTTTGTATGGGAGAGAAAACGATGCTGACATTATTTGCATCTTTATATGAGGATAAGGCACTTAGGCAGGCGCTGGCTGCATTTGCCGCGCCAAACGCACAAAGCCTAATTTATGGTGTCACTGGTTCACAAAAAAGTGTACTTATGGCGGCCGCCTTTCAGGCTGCAGTTCGTCCGACCATCGTGATAACCGCCGGACACGAAGCAGTGGAAGCGTTACGATCTGACTTTGCTACACTGCTGCCAGAGGTGCCGGTGATAGAATTTCCGGCTGCAGATATCGTTACTTTTGCTGCTGCGGCTAAAAGTGTTGAACTTGCAGCTAAACGCGCAGATGTTTTGAACCGTATGGTACGAGGAGAAAAGATCCTAGTCTTAACTACCGTCGAAGCTGCTATGCAGAAGGTAATTTCTAAACAGGATTTTCTCAACAGTCGTCTTAGTATTAGTCGTGGCGATGTAATTAACCGGGAAGAACTGATTCATTCGCTGGTGGAATTTGGTTATGAGCGGGTGGATCAAGTGGATAGCGCCGCACAGTTTAGCATCCGCGGCGGGATTATTGATATTTTTCCTGTTAACCGGAGTTTGCCGCTCCGGCTTGAGCTGTTTGGGGACGAAGTTGATTCGTTGCGAGAATTTGATACTGTCACCCAACGTTCGATACAAGAGTTGGAGTTGGCCGATATTATGCCATTAACTGAGCCGGAACCCAGTGGTAAGCCGGGAGTGTTTGTCTCCTATTTACCTGCAGGTGCAACCATTGTGCTGGACGAACCGGCGCGGCTTAGGGAGCAGATGGCTAAAGTGGTAAAGGAAAACCCAGATACTAAACGTCGGGTAGTGAACTGGGGGGAATTAGTAGCTGCCTGTCAGGCTTATAATACCATCTATTTGTCACTGCTACTACAAAAGATCCCTAACACCCAGCCAACAGAGGTTATTAGTATAACCGCCAAAGGTATTGCTCCTTTTCATCGGCAGATTGATATGCTGATTGACGAAATTAAGGGCTGGCAGGCCAGGAAATATAGTATTGCCTTATTTATACCCAATCAGGATAAGGCTACTACGATTCAGCAAAACCTGACCCAAGAGGGCATAACTACCGTTATGGCACAGTCTGGGATCATGACGCTGATTCCCGGTGCTGTTGTTGTATCCACTGGTTTGCTGTCATGTGGATTTGAATTGCCCCAAGCCAAGCTGGTTGTGCTGACTGAACTGGATATTTTCGGACGGCAGAAGCGAAAACGGCGGCCACGGGTAGGGAAAGATCAGCAGATTACATACTTTCGTGATATTAACATTGGCGACTATGTAGTTCATGTCAATCATGGTATCGGCAAATATGTTGGGGTTGAGACGATCGAAGTGGGCGGAGTGCATAAAGATTATTTGCATATTCGCTATGCCGGTGATGACAAACTCTATGTGCCAACAGACCAAGTGGGACTGTTGCAGAAATATATTGGTGCTGAGGGTGAAGTACCGCGTCTTAGTAAGATGGGCGGCAGTGACTGGTTAAAAGTCAAGACAAAAGCCAAAGCCGCTGTGGCCGATATGGCCAAAGAGCTTATCGAGCTGTACGCCCAGCGTCAGTTGCAGCCAGGATTCGCGTTTCCACCAGATACTCCCTGGCAAAGAGAGTTTGAAGATACTTTCCCTTATGAGGAAACACCAGACCAATTGCAGGCTATCGCCGAAGTCAAACATGATATGGAACAGCCACGGCCTATGGATCGGCTGTTATGCGGTGATGTTGGCTTTGGTAAGACCGAGGTAGCTATTCGCGCCGCTTTTAAGGCCGTTATGGGAGGAAAGCAAGTCGCTGTCTTGGTGCCTACTACGGTTCTTGCCCAACAGCATTATCAGACTTTTAGTGCTCGTTTTGCTGAATTTGGCCTAACCGTTGATGTTATCAGTCGTTTTCGGAGCGCTAAAGAGCAAAAGGCTACTTTGCAGAAAGTGGCTCTCGGTCAGGTGGATGTGCTTATAGGCACCCATCGGATTTTGCAGTCAGATGTCGTATTTAAAGATCTAGGGCTATTAATTATAGATGAAGAGCAACGTTTTGGTGTTGCCCAGAAAGAAAAAATGAAACGCTGGCGGTCGAATCTGGATGTGCTTACCTTAAGCGCCACGCCTATCCCGCGTACGCTTCACATGTCATTGGTAGGCGCGCGGGATATGAGCATTATTGAAACTCCGCCAGAGGAACGATTTCCAGTACAAAGTTATGTTGTCGAATATA
>NZ_JBYKYF010000115.1:0-6548 GCF_057736855.1 Sporomusa sp. | reverse complement strand
AATTATTCGTGAGGCCATTGTCCGTGAATTAAAGCGCGGCGGGCAGGTATATTTTGTCTATAATCGAGTGCAAACCATTGATAAAGTACGTCAGCGGCTGAGCGAGATGTTGCCTGATGCTTCTATCAAAACGGCACACGGACAAATGCCGGAAGAACTATTAGAGCAGGTTATGCTTGACTTTTATGAAGGTCGTGACGATGTTCTGATTTGCACAAGTATCATTGAAAACGGGCTAGATGTACCGAATGCGAATACCATTATTGTTTACGATGCCGACCATTTTGGCTTGTCCCAATTATACCAAATGCGTGGGCGGGTTGGTCGCTCGCATCGGATGGCATATGCCTACTTTACTTACCGGCGGGACAAAGTCCTTACAGAGGTTGCTGAAAAACGCCTGCAGGCCATCAAAGAGTTTGCTGAATTGGGCTCAGGATTTAAAATTGCTATGCGGGATCTGGAGATTAGAGGTGCGGGCAATATTTTGGGCCGTGAGCAACATGGGCATATTGTCAATGTAGGGTTTGAAATGTACTGTCGTTTGCTAGATGAGGCGATTGAGGAACTCAAGCATGGAAAAGTCTTTACGCCGCCGCCGGAGCCGACCATTGAACTTAATATTGATGCCTATTTGACTGGTGACTATATCAGCGATGCTATGCATAAGATAGAGATATACCAGCGTATTGCCGCCGTGCGTCAGGAGTCACATCTGACCGAATTAATTGACGAATTGATTGACCGTTTTGGCGAACCTCCGTTGCCGGTAAGCAATTTACTTGCTGTTGCCAGAATTAAGAATTTGGCTCGCCAATTAGGAATTCGCTCCATTGTTGAGCAAAAAGGGCGGGTAGAAATCACTTTTGGTGATAATCCGCAGGTCGCTGAAGGTGGTTTAGTAACTGCCAAAAATCTGTTTCCCGGCAAGCTGGCTTTTCTTCCAGGTCCTCCAGAAACCATGCGTTTGGCTACTTCCCGTCTTACCATGGCTATACCTGATGCGCTAATCAAGTTATTATCCGCCTTAGCCGGGTTAAACAATATGTAAAAAAATGTTAAAACATCTCATATGGGTAGCCAGAAAAATGAATAAAACATTTTGACCAGATATATACTACTATCAATGAAAGATATAGTGTTTGCTAGTGAAAGTGTTTGTTTGGCTTCGATGTACCTGTTGCAATTGTTTCAGTCTTTGATTAGTTGAAGTAAGCCGCAGAAAGGGGGATATTGGTGAAAGCAACCGGAATAGTACGTAGAATTGATGATTTAGGCCGGGTTGTAATACCAAAAGAAATCAGACGAACCTTAAGAATTCGTGAAGGGGATCCACTCGAAATATATGTTGACCGCGAGGGTGAAGTAATTCTAAAAAAATATTCTCCGGTAGGTGAATTGGGTGATTTTGCCAAAGAATATGCTGATTCATTGTATGAAGCCATTGGTCATATTGTACTGATTGCTGATCGCGACAATGTAGTAGCTGTTGCCGGAGCATCCAAAAAGGAATTTCTAAATAAGCCACTTGGTCCGGCGGTCGAGAAAGTGATGGAAGAGCGCAAAGCTGTTCTTATTACCAATCCAGGCGAGTATAAGCATTGTAAAGGCTGTGCCACTCAATGCGATGACGAAGATACTTGCAAGTTTACAGCACAAGTTATTGCTCCTATAATTGTTGAAGGTGATGCTATCGGGGCTGTACTTATCTGTTCTAAAGAGCCTGGTGTGCAAATGGGTGATATGGAGGTCAAGCTGGCCGAAACGGCTGCAGGATTTTTAGCAAAACAAATGGCCCAATAATATTACACAGCATTACATGAAGTAAGTAGCGGACAATAACAATTCTGTTAAGTTCGCTACTTTTATATTAGTCTAATAGAGTGTGTAACCAAATTCTGTTGGCATAAGAGCGACTAAGGTTTTTGCTGCAATGCGCCTGATTGGTGCTAGTGCCGATGACATCATGGATGGCATTGCAATTCGGCTGTCCTAAAAGGCTTGGCACAAGCCAAGTCTTTCTTATCTTTTATCTTTAATATGGCATTCAAGCGTTTGAACTTTCTAGGCTACTGAATTCAGGACTGTTACCATGGTAATAGCAACAGGCGAGAGGATAAACTTATAAGATTATAAGAATTTAGCTAGCCTACAGATGAGTAAGTATTGCATACAACCGAGTTTTGGCTATTGTATGGCCAATGTAAAGCGGAAAGGGCAATGGCTCTGGCTCTGCTGTTATCGGTTATGCTTAAACCTTACTTACCTGTTTTATTGGTAATGAGATTTTGCTATAATAGTAAAAGCGGCCATTAGGCAATTTTTGGAGAGGAATGACTCGGTTGAGTAAAGATACATTTTTAAAAGGCGCATTTATTCTTACGGTAGCCGGTATTATTGTAAAGATTATTGGCTCGGTAAACCGAATTTTGCTGTCTCGTCTGTTAGGCGGCGAAGGGATAGGCCTGTATCAGATGGCATATCCCATTTACTTGCTGGCGCTCAGCATTTCTTCAGCCGGAATACCGGTAGCTATTTCAATTATTGTGGCCGAAAAAATTGCTTTGAGTGATTATCGTGGTGCCAATCGCGTATTTCGTATCTCACTGGGCGTATTGGCAGCAACAGGTCTATTATTTACCTTTCTCTTATACTTTGGTGCCGGTTGGTTGATAGAGCACAATTTTGTCCGAGATGCTCGGGCCTATTATGCGATTGCAGCACTGGCTCCTGCCATCTTTTTTGTTACCGTGTTGTCGAGTTACCGTGGGTACTTCCAGGGATTACAAATGATGACTCCGACTGCAGTTTCCCAGATTTTTGAGCAACTCTTCCGAGTTGTTACGATGATTGCCTTTGCGTATGTTTTGCTACCACACGGCCTTGAATTTGCAGCAGCCGGTGCTAGTTTTGGAGCAGGACCGGGGGCTGCTGCTGGTCTCTTGGTACTCTTATATTACTATTGGAAGCATAAGCCGGGTTTTAAACACCATATGGAGACCCAACCGCAAATCGTTCAGGAAACCAGTCTTAGTATTATCAGCAGAATTATAAAACTGGCATTACCAGTATCGTTAGCCAATATTATGCTGCCAGTGGTATCAAATATTGACCTCCTGATTGTTCCGGCCCGTTTGGAGGTTGCTGGTTATACTGTCGAGCAGGCTACCGAATTGTTTGGCTATCTGACGGGAATGGCGGTTCCTTTAGTCAATATGGCTACAATTTTAACGGCATCGCTTGCCGCCAGCCTGGTACCTGCGGTGTCAGAGGCCTATACAATTGGCAATAAACAGCTTATTTACCAGCGTACGGCGACGGCAATGCGGATTTCTAACATGATTACCATTCCCAGTTTTGTCGGCATGTGGTTACTGGCTACGCCTATTTCGCTGATGCTCTATGGTACACCCAACGCCGGTACATCCATTGCCATTCTGGCAATTGGTATTTTCCTACTGGGCATTCACCAGGTAACCACTGGTGTGCTGCAAGGCTTAGGGCACACTGCGATTCCAGTTATTAATATGGCGGTTTCAGCCGTGGTTAAGGTTATTATGAGCTGGGTACTCACTGCGATGCCTGTGCTCGGGATCATGGGAGCTGCCTGGGCAACAGTGGCTGACTTTGGGGTAGCGGCACTCTTAAATATGGTTTTTGTGTACCGCTATACCGGCTTTAGTATGGATATTAAGGATACATGTAAGGCTATTGCGGCTTCAGCAGTTATGGGGGCCGTTGTATTGCTGGCATATGATGCTCTCATGAGCTATACTCTCCGAAATACGCTGGCTACTGTTGGGGCAATTGTGGCCGGAGGCGCTGTATTTGGCACTGTTTTTCTCTTGGTGGGCGGTGTGCAGGCTCGTGACATTGAGCAATTACCGCGTATTGGAGTGAAGCTGGCTACTCTGTTGATTAAATTACGATTGTTGAGGCGATAGTATGGGGATAATAATTGTAGGATTGGGTCCTGGCAGTTTTCAACACATAACCATGGAAACTTGGGATATTCTAAGTAGTGGAGCCCCACTGCTGCTGAGGACAGAACGACATCCCTGCGTGGAGGTTCTGAAAGGCCGGGGGATTGTATGTAGTAGTTTTGATTATCTTTATGAACAGGCCGATGACTTTGCTAGCCTATATCAGCAAATCGCCGATAAGGTCATTGAACAGGCTAAGCAGTGTGAAAAACTGGTCTATGCCGTACCGGGTAGTCCGCTAGTGGCGGAAAAGACAGTAGAACTTATTAGCGACCAAGCGAAAGCGGCCGGTATCAGCCTTACCATTGTTCCAGCGATGAGTTTTTTGGAGGTGTTGTATACAAGGTTAGGCGTTGACCCAATTAATGGGGTAACGATTGTAGATGCTGCTGATTTAGGATTGTTGCCGCCTGACCTTACTACTGGTTTAATAATTACTCAGGTGTACAGCCGTCAGGTAGCATCTGATGCCAAGCTGACACTGATGGATTATTATGGCGATGAATACCAAGTAACGGTTGTTCGCAATTTAGGTCTGCCTGATGAAGAAATCACCTCAATTATGCTGTTTGAGCTTGATCGTCTGCCAGTGATTGATCATTTAACCAGTGTTTATGTGCCGCCACGTCAGGAAAAAAGCAAGCCTTTTTCTCTGGATCCTGTGGTTGATGTCATGGCGCGTTTGCGCTCACCTGGCGGTTGCGTCTGGGATATTGAGCAGACCCATGTAAGTTTACGACGCTATATTGTCGAGGAAGTGTATGAGGTGCTTGAGGCTATTGAACTGGCTGATGGCGCTAAATTATGCGAAGAACTTGGTGACTTATTGCTCCAGATCGTTTTTCATGCCCGTGTTGCCGAAGAAAGCGGTGTCTTTACTATGCAGGATGTGGTGGATACGGTGACAGAGAAAATGGTTCGCCGTCATCCGCATGTATTTGGCGAAATCCGTGTACGGGATGCCGCCGAGGTTGTTGTTAACTGGGAGCAAATTAAAAAGCGGGAGAAGGCCGGTGAGCGAACTAAAATACTTGATGGTGTTCCTATCGGTCTGCCCAGCCTTATGGCTGCCTACAAACTGCAGGCCAAAGCTGCCAAGGTTGGTTTTGACTGGGCAGATATTGAGCCAGTATGGGATAAGGTGGCCGAAGAACTGGCCGAATTGAAGGAAGCAGCAGCACTGCCTGAGCCTGAACGTAGTCGGCGGATTGAAGAGGAATTGGGTGATGTACTATTTGCTATTGTCAACTTAGCCCGGTTTATGGGGGTTGAGCCGGAAACAGCTCTAAATGCCACTAATAATAAATTTCGTCGGCGGTTTGGCTACATTGAGGCCGCGCTTCAAGCTCAGAATCGTCGCTGGGAAGACATGGATTTGGCCGGCTTAGACGTTCTATGGGAAGAAGCCAAAAGAAAAGAAGCAAAACAATGAGTTTTTTTTCCATTTTTCTTGATATAAGCAGGAATAAAAAATTACATAGCGAATAAAGCTATTCGTAATCGATTTACGTTAGGGGGAGCAAGATTGTGAATAAAACCGACCTTGTTAAAGCTGTAGCCCAAAAGGCTGATATGACTCAAAAAGACGCAGAGAAAGCGATCAATGCTGTATTTGCCTCTATTGAAGAAGCATTATCTAACGATGATAAAGTACAAATTATCGGATTTGGTACTTTTGAAGTGAAAACTCGTGAAGAGCGTAAAGGCCGTAACCCACAAACTGGCAAAGAAATTATCATTCCCGCTTCCAAAACTCCTGTATTTAAAGCAGGTAAAGGCCTAAAAGAGATTGTAAACGCTTAATTGAAAAGTGGACAAGATGACAATAAACCAGGTTACAAAACCTGGTTTTTGCATACCCTGTTTGGCAGTTAAAGCGTGAGGAGCATTACCTGTATGGCAGGATCTTTTGTTGATGATGAACGCAACATTCGTGAACTCATAAAATGCAATGTGGAGAAGTCAGGCTACACAGTTCTTGAAACAGATAATGGCCAGATGGCAGTGACTATGGCTAAAGCAGAAAAACCTGATCTTATTGTGAAGATGGCCTTGAAGTTTGTCGGAGCATCAAAAATTCCCCCGGGACAACAGCTATTCCCATCATTATGTTGAACTTACACTGCAAGAATATGAAATGCTCAAATTGTTGGTAACTTATATTGGTAAAGTAGTTACGTGAGAAGCAGTGACTGGAAAAGATATGGGGTTATGAATACTTTGGCGATACCCGAACCCGTCGATGTACATGTACGGCATTTGCGGGTTAAACTGGGTAAGGCCAAGCGGTATTAAAACCGTTCGTGGTGTTGGCTATCGCTTTAAAGATTTGTCGCCAGTAGGGTATCTACCTGTTAAGGGTCAATGTTAATACTGCTATTTAAATTGGCAATCATATCGGCTAGTGCTAGGATACTGGTCAGATTTGCCACAGGATCTTGGAGCAGTTTTTCCAGGATTTCTTCTAATACAAACATAGTAAACAGTACAATAGCATTGCCGGCGGCAATTGTTTCATTTGGGGATTTGCTAATCCTTCTTGCCTTTTTTTCTAATGGTTCGGAA
>NZ_JBYKYF010000475.1:0-1531 GCF_057736855.1 Sporomusa sp. | reverse complement strand
GGGCAGTTGGCCGGATGATCGGTTTATTTTTATAAATAATTGTGCCTTGGCTAGCAGGCTCCAAGCCTGAGATTAACCGCAGCAAGGTTGACTTGCCGCAGCCTGAAGGACCAACAATACAAATAAAATCATTTTGTTGAACTGTAAACGTAATGTCTTGCAGAGCTGATACGATAGCTTTATGCTGCGTTTTATACTCTTTCCAGACATGATTAACTTGCAAAAAACATTCAGTCATAGATAATCCCCCAAATTAACGAGATAAGCGCTGCCAGGAAAATTTCTTATCTGCCAAATAACGAAACACCGTATCTAGCACTGTGCCGATAACCCCGATAGATATCATTCCGGCAATAACGATATCGGTTCTGGCCATAGTATAAGCATGGGTAATCAAATATCCTACACCGGCAATACTTCCAGGTAACATTTCGGCCGCTACCAGACACATCCAAGCTACACCCAGACCAATACGCAAACCACTTACAATCGAGGGAGCCGCAGCCGGCAGTAAAATTTTACGAAACACATCGTAAGATCGAGCTCCTAAAACTAATGCCGAATCAATTAAAATCCGTCTCACACTTTGCACTCCATAAATGGTATTGGTAATAATCGGGAAAAACGCACCAATAAATATGATAAAAACCATAGAAATTTTTATATTGCGCAAATACAAGTAGGCTTCACCGGATTGTATTCCTAAAACAGTTGCCAGACTGGCAACGCCAAACCATGCTAATACCAGGGGAACCCAGGCCAACGGCGGTATTGGTCTCAGCACTCCCAGTACATGATTCAATAAATGGAAGATCGTCCTACTATATCCCATTAAAATTCCCAATGGTATAGCTAATATGGCTGCCAATACAAATCCAATCATTACACGCCAAAGGCTAACTAAAATATTTTGACCTAGTGACCCCATACTCAGCAAGTCATTACCGGGATTAAGCAGGTTTGTTAAGGTATCCCCCACTGTCGGCAACACAACTGGGTTATTTAATGTAAGCGCCACTGCCTGCCATACACTCAAAAACAGTAGTGGCAAAACAACTCTGTTTGCAACTTTACTAAATAAAGGATGCATGGTAATCACCTATAATTAATAGAGGGGCTATAGGCCCCTCATAATTTTTTCTATTTAGGTTGTGCTTTTGGCACATGGCTAAAGTCAAACATCAAATCCTTTACTTCCTCCAGCTTTTTGCCCTTCAACGCTCCCTTATATTTGTTCATCTCGTTCATTAACTCTTGATAAACACCCAAGTTTTTCACCCAGGTATCAGTAGGTACTGTTAAAAAGACAATATTAGACGCTTTAGCCGCATCTGCCGGAATACCTATCCACTGAGAAACAATTTCAGAACTTTCGTCATGATTTTTATTAGCATAGTCCCCAGCATATGACATTAGTTTGAGGAATGTAGCTACTACCCCATGATTTTGGCTTACATATTCGCTTCTTCCGGCAATAGCACAACAAGGTGCGTCATGCCATGAGCCGGCTGGCGGCTGGTCACGCAAGTCA
>NZ_JBYKYF010000114.1:0-9074 GCF_057736855.1 Sporomusa sp. | reverse complement strand
ATGCCAAGGAGTATAATAAGATTCAATATGTAGACCCGCGTAAAGGAAAGCGTATGAAATCGGTTATTGATATTTGTGCCGGGCTTGCCAAAGCCAAAGGCAATGAAGTAGCGATTATTGGGTTTGTCTATGGGCCGCTTGGTGTTTTATCCCAAATTCGCGGACACAAAGAGTTATTTAAGGATTTGATTCGTCATCCACAAGCCGTGTTGCAAGCAATAGAAATTATCACCCAAGTGCTTGTGGAATATGCTAAGGCTCAAATTGAGGCCGGTGCCCATTCTGTATGCATTGATCCGCTGTACTCTTCGCCGACAATACTTAGCAGACAACAATGGGAAATGTTTGAAGGACCATTTATTGCGCGCATTGCCAATGCCATTCGTGAGGCTGGTGGCATTGTTATGGTACATAATTGCGGCAATGGTGTATATTTTGAAGAAATTATCAAGTGGGCTAATCCTGTTGCTATTTCGGTGGCTTATCCCGCTTATGGCTGCAAGACCTGGGAAGAACACGCCAAAAAGTGGGGCAAAAAAGTAGTGACCATTGGCTATTCTCACCCGGCCAATACCGGTTTGGTTATGAGCCGCGAGGAAGTATTGGCTGACTGCCGCGAGCAGATTGAACTCTTCCGGAACAACGGTGCAGGATTTATTTTGTCAACAGGCTGCGAATTTCCCCCCAACGGAAACTTATTAAGCGCTGTCGCTATGGTGGAAGCGGGCAAGCTGTATGGAGCATATGGAAAATAACAATGTAATTATAAATTATAATGTTGCTTGGCTGATTAGTAGTAACTAAAGGTCGGATAAATCCTATGAGGGAGCTCCGGCCTTTTATTTTTCCTTCTGGAAGGCATAACTTTTTTACTTGATAACGAGGAGGCTTAAATCGTGAGCTTAGAAAAATTTTTTATCGGTGCGCTGGTTGTATTTTTATTAGGCATTGGGATTTTATACAGTGGGGTAAACAGAGCGCCATTTAGGGAGCATAGTCCGGGCAGTCATCACCCCCATACACATTCGACGCTACCAGTTGCTGCTGGCGACAGTTACCGGGTGTGAAAAATAATAGAGGAGCTGATAGGGATTGAAAGCTTATAAAGCATTGGCCTGGAGCGCCATTATAGTCAGCCTGGTGCTGCTGATACTGCCTAGAGTTATACCGATTTGCACCGGATTAGTGGGAGCAGGCAGCCCGATGCGGTGCCATTACGCATACCAGGCCGAGTTTCTCGTGACGCTGCTAGCGCTTATCCTGGCCGTTTCATTGTTAGTGTTACGTACTAGTGAGGCACAGGCATTAAGCGGAATTGTCATTTTACTGTTAGGTATTGTTATTGTAATCCTGCCATTGCCCTGGGTTATTGGGATTTGCTCTCATGGCGGAGCGTGCCTCAAAACCGCCTTTTTCACAACAATTGGTGGCAGCTTATTGAGTCTGACGGGGGCCGGAATTATCTGCCTTACCCGCAAAGCCAAGGAAGTTAAGCGAACAGAAGACTGGAAGCAAACAGCTAATAATGTATAAGCCATTGATTTAGGGCAGAGAAGTTGTGTGTTTCTCTGGCGCATTTATTGGCATTATGGGTGTTCTTGCGGATACAAAAGATGTTAAAAATATTTCAATAAAAAGTAAATATTGTATATTCTGGACAACTATGGTATACTATAGTAACTACAGGTTGATCAGAAGACTGAAGGCCGAGCGGTGATATCCGTTTGCTTTCAGTCTTTTATATTTTTTTAGAGGAGGAATCTACACATGGTGGCCAGCAAAAAATGGAGTTTTGAGACAAATTGCGTTCATGCAGGTAATGATATTGATAAAGAAACCGGAGCCATAAGACGGCCGATCACTATGGCCAATAGTTATCGCCTGCCTGAGGATGCATCAAGGCTTAACTGGAGTGATCCCAATCAGTTAGTTTATACCAGAAATACATCGGCAAATCAGATTTATCTGCAGGAAAAACTAGCAGCACTTGAGGGAGGGGAGGATTGCGTAGTTTTAGGCAGTGGTGTTTCGGCATTGGCCGGTGTGTTTTTCACCTTTTTAGAACAGAATGCCCATGTCATTTGCTCCAATGTTTCTTACATAGCTGTATATCGACTGTTACACGAATATTTTCCTGAAAAGTACGGAATAGAAACAAGTCTTGTAGATACTTCGAACTTGGAGGAGATTAAGCAGGCATTACGTCCTAATACTAAGCTTATTCACATTGAAACGCCTGGCAATCCAACGACCCGAATCAGTGATATTGCCGAAATTGCTAAGATTGCTAAGTCTGCCGGGGCGTTGCTTAGTGTCGACAGTACTTTTGCCACGCCGTTTTTACAGCAGCCGCTTGCCTTAGGCGCCGACCTTGTTGTTCACAGCTTGACCAAGTATATTAACGGTCACGGTGATGCTATGGGCGGAGCTATCATTGGCCGCAATGAACTTATTGATAAAATCAAGCGGCAAGCCATGGTCAATCTGGGGGGGATTATCAGCCCGTTTAATGCCTGGCTCATTATGCGGGGGATGGTGACATTGCCGCTGCGCATGAAGCAGCATAGCCAAACCGCTCTGCAGGTAGCTCAGTTTCTGGAGTCGTATCCGGCAGTAGCCTTTGTCGCTTACCCGGGTCTTGCCAGTCATCCACAGCATGAAATTGCCAAAAAGCAGATGACCATGTTTTCGGGAGTTATGGCATTCGGTCTAAAGGCGGATGTTGCCACCCATAACCAATTTGTTAATTCTCTGGAGCTAATTGTTCCAGCCGTTTCTATTGGCCATGATGAAAGCTTAATTGTTTATACCGGTCCTGATGATGAAAGGAATCATTTCTATCCGCCAGAGTTTAGCAACGGGCATCTTAGATTGAGTATCGGGCTGGAATCTGCTGAGGATATTATTAATGATTTGAAACAAGCATTTGCCAAATGCGGGCTATAGTTGAAATCTGTTTTTTAGATCAATAGCTTACTATATACTGCAAGGACCAACCAATCCAGTGTTGTTCAAAAAAATAAGTAGGCAAGCCAATCAGAAAACGGAAGGCTAAAGTCATCCGTTGCAGACGCTTTTGCCTTCCGTTTTTTGAGCAACCAGTTTCCATAATGGGCTGCAGAGAATACTGCTTGTTGGGAAGCTATCCTTACCGATAAAAGGGGTTGTAAGCATATGAAAATATTTTTTCAAGTAGGTAACATTGTCAGCTTTGTTAGTAAGGCGTTTGGTACCGGGATTAAGTTAAAATTGATTATATTTGCAGTATTACTTACTCTGCTTGCTGTAGTAGCTACGTTGGTACCGGCACTTTATTTATTTACCCAATATAATAATACGATTGCTGCCGAACAGGTGCAAGCAGGCATGAAAGGGCTTACCATCACCCTGAAAGAGTATCAAAAAAACGCCTTGAATTTTGGTGCTGTTATGGCCAGTCATCCAGGGGTTATACAAGGAATTAAAGATAAAGATGCTATTACCATTTTAGAGCAACTGGGGCCACTTTTATCGCGGGCCAATATTGATTTTGCTACAATAACCGATGAGACAGGAAAGGTAATTGTCCGTACCCATGACAAGAAAAGAGGCGATAATGTCGCCAATCAGGAAAATGTTAAGAATGCGCTTAACGGCATAGCCTCTGCTACTATTGAATCAGGAACAGTAGTGAAGTTTTCCGCCCGGGCTGGAACTCCGGTAAAAGATAAAGATGGCCGGATTGTTGGGGTCATTTCGGCGGGATACTATATTAGTAATGATCTTGTCGTTGATCGAATCAAGGAGGCCTTTGGTACAGATGTGACTCTCTTTTTGGGCGATGAACGTGTGGCTACTACCATTATGAAAGATGGTCAGCGAGTGTTAGGGACTAAATTAGATGAAGAAATTGCTGGTAAGGTGCTTAAGGAGGGGCAAGAGTATGTTGGTACGGTTGAGGTCTCCGGCATTCCTTATATTACCGCTTATAAACCGCTAATGGGGCCGGATGATAAGCCGCTGGGAGCATTGTTTGTTGGCAAGAATATCGAAACGCTTAATGCTGCCAGAGATAAAGTTGTCGCATTTGTTGGCGGAATTTCCCTGCTAGTACTGATTAGTGTGAGTATTATTGCGGTTGTTATCGCTAATAAAATGACAAGCCCCATCCGCAATTTGGTTTTAGCGACTGAACGGGTAGCCAGCGGGAATCTAACTAATTTTGTCGAGGTAGCTGCCAAAGATGAAATCGGTACATTGGCGCAAGGCTTTAACCAAATGATCGCAGGCCTAAAAGCACTTATTACCAGTGTTAATTCTTCAGCTGAAATCTTAACTGCGGCGTCGCGTACACTTAAAGACACTAGTGAGCAGTCGGCGCAAGCAGTTAATCAGGTGGCAGCCACTATTGACGATATGGCGCGTGGCGCTGAAGACCAGCGCGCAGCGGTTGAGGAAACTGCCAGTGTCATAGAACAGCTCGTAGCTGCCCTGCAACAAGTGGCAGCCAATGCCAATCATGCAGCGGTAAGAGCCAGTAGAACAACTGACGCAGCACAACAAGGCAGTAAAGCGGTAGAAAGTGCGTTAAATCAGATGGAGACTATTGAAATATCGGTTGCGCATTCGGCACAAGAGCTTGCTAAACTAGGTGAAAGGTCTGCAGAAATAGGCAGTATCGTCGATACCATATCAGGAATCGCCGGACAGACAAACTTGCTAGCCTTGAATGCTGCCATCGAGGCAGCCAGAGCGGGAGAGCAGGGACGTGGGTTTGCTGTCGTGGCAGAGGAAGTAAGGAAACTTGCCGAACAGTCCCAAACAGCTGCCAAACAGATTGCAGCTTTAATCCATGAGATTCAAAAAGATACGGATAAAGCAGTAGCGGCGATGCATGACAGCACACATGAAGTCAAGCTAGGAGCCAACGTTGTGGCTTCGACGGGTCAGGTATTTAATAATATCTTAACATTAGTTACGGAAGTAGCTGAGCAAGTCAACCAAATAGCTGCCGCCAGTCAACAAATGGCTAATGGCAGTCAGCAAATCGTAGAATCAACCAACAAAATAAACCAGGTAACTACCCAAGCTGCAAGTCAGGCGCAGACCGTTGCTGCCTCGATGCAAGAACAATCTGCCGTAATGGAGGAACTGGCGGTTTCCAGTCAGACGCTTACGACAATGGCACAAGAGCTGCAGCAGGCGGTTAGTAAATTTAAACTATAGATGTATGCTTACGGGTAGGCCGACTATGTATTAACCGAAAAATGACTTACCCAGAACTGTTCTTGTGAAGCCATATAGGTAAGCGTGTCATTTTGCGGCAGGAGCTTGGGTGCAATTGGCAAAAGAATATTTTCGTTTAGCCACTTGACACAAATTTCCTGGTAGTCTAAAATATAGAAAAATAATAGCAGCAAGGCAATTTGTTGACTGGGAACAAACCGGAGACAGAATTTTCGTTTTGAAAAAATCTGTCTCCTTGTTTTTTGTATACCTTACTATATTTTACGAGGTGATAGAAGATGGCCAAGGTAGCGGTTGCCAGTACAGATGGATTAACCATCAACGAGCACTTTGGCAGGGCAAAAGAGTTCTGGATTTATGAGGTTAATGAAAAAGGAGCATATATTTTTCTTGAGCGGCGGGAGGTTCCGCAAATACTCGATCCAGTGCATAAGCATACCGCCAGTATTGTTGCTAAGCTGCTTGCTGACGTTGAGGTGGTATTGGTAGCCCGAATTGGTCCACAGGCGGAACTAGAACTGTTGTCAGTAGGCGCGTTTGCTTTGGCAATCTCCGGGTCTATTGATAAGGCATTAGAAGCTTACGGTAAAAGAGGAAGGTATATTCTACACAAGACTGTCTGCAAATCAGCTGCTGGTCGTTCGTCAATGGGCAATCAGGATAGTTGCAAATGTTCATCAGGTTCTGAATAAGGGGATGGAAAGAGGGGGGAATTGACAAAGAGTATGTCAATTTTTGAGCCTTACCAAGAATGTCCGCCTAAGCAGAGCAGATTCCGCTGAGGGAAGGCAAAACCTTACAACAATTGAATGTTAGTGTTGACGCAGTTGGGATAATGTGCTACTATTGTTTTCACAGATATGGCACTCTCGCTGCTGAGGCCATTATAGGGTGCTGATCAGAGAACAAGCTGAAGGCCAAGGTTCATAATATGAGCTTTGGCTTTTGTTATTTTGAAAGGAGGGGGGAGCAAGCCCTAACGGTAATGAGGTAAGTAGATTCCGTATGGTGTAGCATAATTGAAACTGTTGATGGTTGACCGGTGAATAAGCTGGAGACGCAAATGGGCGTTTTCGGCTTTTTATTTTTATCCAGGTAAAGTCAATGTAAGGAGGTGCAGCTTGGGTGATTGAAGAGGTAGTTAGTAATTTCCGCAGAGTGTATCAGGCAAAACGGGAGCTAAAGCCCAAACTAGGCTGGGTTTCTCGAATACCGATTGCGCTAGTAGTCAGCGCATTAGAAAAAACCATTGGCATTGTCCTGGTAGCGCTTATATGGGAACTGGCCCCTCGTTTGGAACTCATTGATCCATTTCTTTTGCCGCCCTTTAGTGCGGTAATTCAAAGTTTGTTTAAGTTGGTGGTGACCGGAGAAATTTTTAAACATTTTTCCACTAGTATCACTCGTTCGGCTACCGGCTTTTTTATTGGTATTGGGATAGCCATTCCCTTAGGAATTTTTATGGGATGGTATAACAAATTGGAGGAAGTGGTAGATCCTTTGGTGCAGGCTTGCCGTAATTCTTCCGTACTGGCTCTTTATCCGGTTTTTATATTGCTCTTTGGCATTGGTGAGGTTTCTAAAATGGCCATTATTATCTGGGGAACCATTTGGCCAACACTGCTTAATACGATTTCTGGCGTAAAAAATACTGATCCGCTTTTAATCAAGGCAGCCAGATCTATGGGTGTATCTAAGCTGACGCTGCTATATAAGGTCATTGCACCGGCAGCGCTTCCTTCAATAATAACCGGTGTCAGACTGAGTGCGGCCAGTTCGATTTTAGTATTGGTGGCCGCCGAAATGATTGGTGCTAATGCCGGCCTGGGGTTTATGATTTTTTACTTTGAAGAACGGTATGCGGTACCGGAGATGTATGCAGGTATCATTACTATGTCGCTTATCGGTGTTGCTGTCAACTACTTGCTGGTGGCAATAGAAAAACGCCTAACAGGCTGGCAAGAAAAAGTGGTTGATGAATGAGACAGCGTGCGATAGCGGCTGATGTTTGGCAGCAGCGGCAGTTAAGCCCGCTGTTACAGAGAAAAAGGGAGGTGGAATTGTGGTAAACAGATACTGGGGAATGGTCTGGAAAATATTGAAAAGGCTAATTGCTATTGGAGTTATTATTGTGATGTGGCAGGTATTGCCATCAATAGGACTCATTGATTCTCGCAGCTTACCCGCCTTTAGTGCTGTTATGCAAGGGCTGGTGGAACTTATCTTGTCAGGGGAATTGTTTATCCATGTGCTGGCAAGTTTTCAACGCTCACTTATGGGTTTTTTCCTAGCAGTTATCCTGGCCATTCCCTTGGGGATTTTTATGGGCTGGTTTAAACAGGTAGAAAAAATTGTCGACCCGCTAATGCAAATCTGCCGGAATACGGCGACGCTGGCGTTGTATCCGGTGTTTATCTTGGTTTTTGGATTAGGGGAAGTATCTAAAATCGGGGTTATCTTTTGGGGCTCTATCTGGCCGATTTTGCTTAATACTATCGAGGGAGTTAAAACGGTTGATCCGCTGCTGGTAAAGGCGGCGCGCTCCATGGCTATGTCCCGGCTAGGCCTGTTTACTCATGTTATATTACCGGCAGCCATGCCGTCTATTCTTACCGGACTCAGGATTAGCGCCACCCGCTCGCTCATTATATTAGTGGCGGCAGAAATGCTGGGGGCCAGCGCTGGATTGGGGTTCTTAATCTTTGATGCCCAGCACAAGTATCAGGCAGAAAAAATGTATGCAGGCATTTTGGTATTAATGATGCTGGGGATGGCAGTCAACTATCTGATTGTAACGCTGGAAAACTATCTTACCCGCTGGAAAGGCACGGCGGAAACCGCTTAATGGCGGCGCAGCGCTGACATTGATAGCAAACAAATAAAACGAAGGAGAGAAAAACCATGAAAATTGCGGAAGTAATTGATCAAACCCTGCTTCCTACTATTACCGGAGCCGCGGTAGTGGGAATCGATATTGGCTCAAGGACAGGCAAGGCGGTATTACTTACCGGCGATGAGTTATTTACTGCCCAAATCCCCACTGGCATCGACATGCAGGCAACCTCAGATGAATTATTGGCAGAATTACTGGCGGCATCAGGTCTGAACCGGTCGGATATCAGCTATATCGTTGGCACTGGCTATGGCCGGGTAGCTATGCATTTCCCGGAGATACCCCATCAAATTGTGACTGAGATTTCCTGCCATGCCATGGGAGCTCATTACCTTAATGCTGGGATTAAAACCATTATTGATATTGGCGGCCAAGACTCCAAAGGTATTAAAGTCGATCCGGCAACAGGCCGGGTGGTAGAATTCGTCATGAACGATAAATGTGCCGCCGGTACGGGCCGTTTCCTGGAAAAAGTAGCTCAGCTCTTGGACTTGGATTTGAACCAACTGGGGGAGGTTGCGCTTAAAGCCACCAAGCCTTCCGAAATCAGTAGTCAGTGCGTGGTATTCGCCGAATCGGAAGTTATCTCGCTCAGAGCTAAAGGGGCTTCACCGGAAGATATTGCCGCCGGCGTTCACCTGGCTACCGCTCGGCGGGTGCGCAATCTGTTAAGCCGTATCGGACTTGAGCCGGGGCTGGCTTTCTCCGGCGGTGTTGCTAACAATATCGGTATGAAAAAAGCCATCGAAGACCTGCTGGAACATCCCGTCAGCGAATTTAAATTGGATGCCATTTATGCCGGTGCCCTGGGCGCAGCTGTACATGCGCAAAATTATCTGGCGTCAGGGGGGCGTGACAGTAAGGACAGCGGCGGCGGTTTTTTACTGAATCTGACCGAACTGGAAAATCGGATAGCCAAGCAGCAGGAGACCATTATTACCGGTGCCGACGGGAA
>NZ_JBYKYF010000113.1:4634-9075 GCF_057736855.1 Sporomusa sp. | reverse complement strand
GGCATGCGTCAACGTTTAAAGCTGGCGGTAGTTAAGGCCTTGCGGCCGCAGGTATGGTTGCTGGATGAGCCGTTTGCTAATCTGGATACTGATGGCAAGACTTATGTACAGGATTTAATAGCAAATGCCCGGCGGGATAAAGCCGCTATTGTGCTTGCTACCAACGAACCTGAGGAGGCCCGATATGCTACCGATACAATTGAACTTTAGCCGGGCAGTATGGGCGATACTGACCAAAGATGCAGTATGTGAATTTCGGACAAGGTACGTAGTTGGTGCATTGCTTATGTTTGCGCTTACCACCTTATCCAGTGTAAGTATGACGCTGGCTGGGGCGGTGCTGCCGCCAACATTTGCTGCCGCGCTATTGTGGGTAGTGATGTTTTTTAGCTCCATGGCAGGCCTCTCACGGGGATTTGTTCAGGAACAGGAGGCTGGTACCGTATTAATCCTCAGACTTTATGCCACTGGTCAAACGGTCTTCTTCGGAAAATTGCTGTTTAACTGGGTGGTATTAATAGGGCTTACCTGCCTGGTGGTGCCGCTGTTTGTCCTGTTTTTCCATGTGACAATAGATATTTGGCTATCATTTATCTTAATTATATTGTTAGGCAGTACTGGTATTGCAGCAGTATCCACCCTGACTGCAGCTATGGTCATGTATGCACAGGGGAAACAGGCGGTATTTACTGTTCTTACTTTTCCAGTCTTATTACCGCAATTTTTATGCGTGATCAGTACTACTGCCAAGGTACTGTCCGGTGATGTGCCGGAGTTTCGAGAATGTCTTTTCATGGCTGGTTATGATGCTGCTGTTATTGCCGCCGGTGTACTGTTATTTGATTATGTATGGCAGGACTAAAAGTAGGTGGGTAAATGCAATCAAAAACAATTGACACAATCATTGTAGTATGTCTTGCTGGAGTGGTCTATGCTGTTTTCTATTTGGTGCCGCCGGCAGAAGGGCTGGGATATCTTGTCCGGATGGCTTTCTTTCATATCCCGGTAGCTTGGGTTTCGGTACTGGCCTTTCTGGTGTCAGCACTGGCTGCTGTCCAGTATCTTAGGACCCGCAGTCTTACATATGACACAATCAGCGCCTGTTCGGCCAAATTAGGGCTTATCTTTTGCCTGCTGGCTACTGTAAGCGGCGCTATATTTGCCAAACTGACCTGGGGAGCGTATTGGAACTGGGATCCCCGTCAGACTACGGTGTTTATATTGCTATTGATTTATGGTGCTTATCTGTCCTTGAGAACAGCCATTGAGGAAGAAGAACGACGGGCAACGGTTGCAGCGGTTTACGCGTTGTTATCTTTTATTACGGTGCCATTTCTGGTGTTTATTATTCCCAGGATGTATTTTTCGCTCCATCCCGAACCGCTGCTAAACAGCGCAGGAAAAGTGGATATGGATCCAATTATGCTGATCGTGCTGCTGGCTGCCGTAGGCGTGTGTACCGCGCTTTACGGACGGTTATTGGTTAGAAGTGTTCCCGACAGGACAATATTTTCTAAAAGGGGAAGCCAGCTATGAAGAAACAACACGTCATTTGTCTGCTGATAATTGCTGGATTTATTGCCTACAGTGCCTTAGCGTTTCATGATGCGGTTACTCCTTACGTTACCTTTGCCCAAGCCAGAACTACGAACGGCGTTGTCCAGGTAAAAGGTACGCTGGTCGGACAACAAGTCACTTTAGCCGGAGACGGGAAATCTATCCGCTTTATCCTGCGGGATGACGCGGGAGAAGAAGTTTCTGTTATTTACCGGGGGATGCAGCCAGACGGACTGGATCAGGCTGCAGGCATTGTAGCCATTGGTAAATACCGTGATGGTGAGTTTCAGGCTGACAAACTGCTGGTAAAATGTCCTTCGAAATATCAGGGGAGTGTGAATAAATGATTGGCTATGGTGCCGTGGTCTTAGCAGTCATCGTAACCATGATAGCAGTCGTCTGCTCCGGGGCGGCTAGCATCGTCAGGAAGGCTGGCAGGCAAAGCTGGGAGCGGAGCGGACACTATTGTTATCAAGTATCGGCCGGACTTATTGGTATCGCTGCCTTGTATCTGTTTTACCTTATTTTAGATAATCATTATGAATATGCCTATGTGTTTGCCTATACTTGTCGTGATTTGCCGTTGGCCTATAAATTCTCGGCCTTTTGGGCCGGGCAGGAAGGCTCGTTTTTGTTATGGCTGGTGTTTCATGCGCTATTTGGTCTGATGCTAACCCGGAGACCAGCGGCACCGGCAGGAGTCATAATGGTATATAGTTTGCTGCAGGTAGTGCTGCTTATTATGTTGCTGGTTAAGAGTCCGTTCATGATGCTGGCAGAGCCGCGTCCTGACGGGGCCGGTCTGAATCCGCTGCTGCAAGATCCCTGGATGGTTATTCATCCTCCTGTTTTGTTCCTGGGATATGCGGCACTGGCTGTGCCTTTTGCCTATGCCTTGGATGGTATGCTGAGAGGGCGACATCAGGAATGGCTGGGACCGGCGGCGCCGTGGGCGCTGTTTGCTTTGGCTGCTCTTGGTGGCGGGATGTTTATCGGTGGTTTTTGGGCGTATAAAGTGTTAGGCTGGGGTGGTTACTGGGCATGGGACCCTGTGGAGAATTCTTCTCTGGTTCCATGGCTGGTGGCTGGAGGATTGGTACATCTGCTGCTGTTAGCTAGGGTTCGTCCTGGTGCTGTTAAAGCCGTGTACGTGGCAGTGATTTGCAGTTTTTCCCTGGTCTTATATGGAACTTTCCTCACTCGCAGTGGTGTCTTACGTGATTTTTCTACCCATTCGTTTGCTGATGAAGGGATAGGTGGAATCTTAGGATTAACCGTACTGGTAGTAACCTGTTTGGCGTTTGGGCTCTATATTGCCAAACTGCCAGGTATGCCTTCAGGTCAACTCTATCCGGGGATTGTCAGCCGGGAATTTATTCTGGCACTTGCTGCACTGCTATTAGCTTTTTTTGGTGCTATTGTATTTGTGGGTATGTCTACACCGCTTGTCACCATGGCTTTTGGCAGTCCCAAAAGTGTTAGCAGCGCATTTTATAATCATGCTACGCTGCCGTTGGCTGTCGCCATGGCCGCGGTTCTGACAGCAGGGCCATACTTAGGATGGGGAACAAATCAAGCAGGCAGTCCCCCAAAATATTTATGGCCAGCACTCGGTTTAGTGGGAGGGTTATTACTGGCAGGCAGGCTTATGCTGTTTCAGCCGCTCATTATGCTTATTATCGGTTTGGCCTGTGCTGGTATCGTGGCTAACGTATATGGTGCTTATGCCCGAAAAATATCGCTGGCTGCTAGCGGTAGTCATATCGGCGTAACGGTTATGCTTGTGGGCATTATGACATCAGGGGCAGGCGGTCAATCAGCGGTAATTACCTTTACCCAAGATCAGCCGCAGGCAATTTTCGGACAGCCGCTTATTTACACTGGTACTGAAACAAAATCAGGCTGCAGAGAATTTTATCATATGTTTCAAGCCGGTTGTGATCAGACCTAAGTCAAGTCGTTGACCAAATTGAACCGTCATGGAATGCCTGCTGCCCGAGAACCAGGTATTTATCGGACGATGCTGGCCGACATATATATTGCCCCCAGACCGCAGGAGGATTCTGACCATGGTCCAGAACTAACGCTGGTCAAAGGCCAGCCGGTTATGCAGGATGGCGTAAGCTTAACCTTTCTTAGATTTAATATGGCTGGTCTGGATGGTTCAGGGGAAGTCCGGGTACAGACCATAATTGAAGTCGCTGTTGATGGTCAGACCCAAGAGGTGCGCCCTGAGCTCACCCATAGAAACGGACAGATTGTTGGTTCAACAGTAACAGCCTTTGACCGGTATGCTGTGCATATTACCGGGCTTAAACCCGGAGAAGGTAAGGTTACTGTAGAGTTTAAAGATGTAAAAGCCAGACCGCAGGCTGCAATACCAGAAACACTGGAAGCTGAAATCAGTTATAAACCCCTGATTAATCTGGTGTGGCTGGGAGCGATACTGATCACTGCCGGTGTTGGGTTGGCTGCCTGGAACAGGCTTATGGGCTATACTCAACAAATAAAAAGGGGCCAAGGTCCTGCTGTTAGGACCTAACATAGAGCCCAAATGATTTATGGAGGGAGGAGATGTTTTGGATACTGGTCAATTCCTCAACCGTAATGCGTTAAAGATTGCGCTGACAGTCTTAGCACTTGCGGCAGTAGGAATGTTGTTGGCCGGAGCCGGGTACGCGTATTCTGATAGCCCGCAGTTTTGCGGCTCGTGCCACTCTATGGCCGAAAGCACAGCTAGCTGGCAGGCTTCAAATCACAAGCAATTTAAATGTACAGACTGCCATTTGCCGCAACAAAACTTTGCGGTCAAGATGATCGTAAAAGCCAAGACCGGTATGAATGACACCTATCATGAAGTACGTAGAGATTATCCTGCAACTAT
>NZ_JBYKYF010000113.1:0-4624 GCF_057736855.1 Sporomusa sp. | reverse complement strand
ATCGACGCAAGGTAAGTCCATCGTGAACGATAACTGTGTGCGCTGCCATCAATCGACAATAGAAACTACCGGTATGGTCGTCGGTGGGCAGGATTGCATCAAGTGTCATCGCGGTGTAGTCCATGGCACGAACAAAAGCAAAGGAGGGGTAAAGGTTGAATAAACTGCAAAAATCTTTAATTGCCCTGCTGGCTGTAGGTCTGCTATTCTTTGGGTTTGTTGTCGTGCGCATTGGGGTGGTCAAACCTGCTTCTACTGTCAAAGTTGGCGCTGTTCCGGCAGGGGAAATGGATCCCGCAGTATGGGGGAAATATTACCCGTTGCAGTATGCTAGTTATCAGAAAACAGCGGAAGCGGCACCTTCACCAACAGGATATGGTGGTAGTGTCTTAGTGCAAAAATCACAAATGCAGCCGGAAATGCTAATACTGTTTAAAGGTATGCCTTTCAGCAAGGACTATGCGGAAGACCGGGGCCATATTCACGCTATGGAGGATTTGCGGGAAACCAAGCGGATTGGTCCGACCAGCAAGGGCGCATGCATTACCTGTAAGACTCCATATGTAGAGCAGGCCTATAAGGAATTAGGCTGGGAGTATGCCAATAGACCGCTTGCTGAAATGATGGATAAAGCCAAAGTTCCTATTGTTTGCTCAACCTGCCATGATCCGGCAACCATGAACCTTCGGGTCATTAATCCGGCATTTATTGAGGCTCAGGCAGAACGAGGCATCGATGTGACTAAAGCGTCGCGGGAAGAGATGCGTAGTTATGTTTGTGCGCAATGCCATTCTGAATATTATTTTGAACCCGGCACTACCAAAGTGGTTTTTCCCTGGGCCAAGGGACTGAAGCCGGAAGACATGTATGCTTACTATAGTGAAACACCGCGGGGCTTTGTTCAGGATTGGCAGCATCCGGATTCCAAAGCCGCCATGCTCAAAGCTCAGCATCCTGATTATGAATTATTTTCTACCGGCACTCACGGTATGGCTGGTGTTGCCTGTGCGGATTGCCATATGCCTTATATTCGGAAAGACGGGCAAAAGTATTCTTCCCATTGGGTGACAAGTCCGCTCAAAACCTTACATGAGTCCTGTACACCCTGCCATACCCAAAGTACTGATTGGCTGTTGGAACGGGTAAAGACTGTTCAAAATCAAACGTTTGAGCTCCAGCGCATGGCTGGTCAGAATATTGTCAAGGCGCATCAAGCCATTCAGGCTGCAGCCAGCCAGCCAGGAGTTGATGAAGCTGGTTTGGCTAACGCACGGGAACTGGTACGCAAAGCCCAGTTTTATTGGGATCTCCTGGCTGCCGAAAATAGTATGGGATTCCATAATCCATCCCAGGCGCTAAATACTCTGGGACAAGCTAACGAATTGGCTCATCAGGCTATCGCTGCCGCGAATGCCGCAGCCGGCATAAAGATGTATTAAACCAGCAACAGGAGAAAGCCGTTTCGGCTTTCTCCTGTTTGTTTTTACTATAATTTACAAAAAATAGTTACATAAGTTAACAAATAGCGCTGCTGTTGTCTGATGATTGGGTTTCAGCAGAATTTGGCTATGGACTGTAATCCTAGTAAAATCGCCAGTTGTTAGTATTTACAGAATCTGGCGCAGTAGTTATTAAAGGATTATTCACATTAAACGCGAATTATTATTAGCGGAAATGGAGTCAAATTTATTTCTACATTAGAAAGGTGATTTTTTTGGTAAAAAAGTTTATTAAAAGTAAACTCATACACAGTTTTCTTGCTTTTTCCCTGATTACTACATCATTCGGCGGCGCTTTTGCTCTCCCTGCCTTTGCAGCCAGTTCTGAAACTGTAGAGGCAGAAGAAGCGGTCAAGGATAGTTCTTCGACTAAAAGTATACTGGCTGGTATCGCTGTAATCGGTTTGATCAGTGCTTTGAGCAATCATGGCGATTCATCTGACGGCTCTTCTGTGAAAAATACTAGTACATCTGCGCCTTCTAAATCCAATACAAACTCAACGTCCACATCGTCAACACCTACTGTTTCTACTTCCGATGAGGCGACGGCCATTAGCCTATTGAATCAAGACCGTGCCGCTAATGGACTGGGGGCACTCAAAGCCAATGCACAGCTAACCAAATTGGCCGAAGACTATGCGAAGGATATGATTCAACGTGGTTATTTTTCCCATTATAACCCTGAAGGACTGTCGCCATTTCAACGCATGACTAACGCTGGCATTACCTACAAAACAGCCGGGGAAAACTTGGCTATTAACACAAGTGTTGCTGCGGCGGAGAAAGCGTTCATGAACAGTTCAGGGCATCGCGCCAATATTCTCAACTCCACTTACACCGATGTAGGTATTGGCGTAGTACGCAGCCCCGGGGGTTCGGTCTATGTTGTACAAGAGTTTATTAGCAAGTAACCACGGGGATTTTCCAGTCAGTATTTTTCTTTGCTAGTGTAAATTATGTGGTTGATTCCATTAGCTAAACTAAACTACGTCTACGTCTGGGCGTCTGGTAAATTCCATATGTATGGGTTGAAAAACAAGAGTAAGGCACATTACGCTTAGCGTAATGTGCCTTTGCCTTTACTCAAAACCATTATGTTATAGATACAGGTCTTGGCATGGTGATATCAGTTCATAATCTTCTGGCAAGCAATGGTTCCACAGCGGAATGGATTGATTAATTTCCCATATATTAGCAGCATACTCAGCGAACGTGCGGTCACTAGAGAACCAGCCGGAGTGAGCAATGTTCATCAGGGACATGGTTTGCCAGCGGTTTTTATCCTGATAAGCGTCGGCCAGTTTGCTCTGGGCATTGACATAGGAATCAAAGTCTTTTAACAGGAAATATTGGTCACCATGATGGAGCAAGGCATCATAATGGGTCCGAAATTCATCCAGATTAGGGGTGAGGAAGCCGTTGACTAATTGATCCATTACGGTTTTGAGCCGTGGGTTGCTGTTGTATACATCCCAGGGGTTATAGCCACCATAGCGATAATAATTTAACACTTCCTCGGCAGTTAACCCAAAAACAAAAATATTATCAGGGCCTACAGCATTTCTAATCTCGATATTGGCACCGTCCAATGTGCCGATGGTTACAGCGCCGTTCATCATAAATTTCATGTTGCCGGTACCGGAAGCTTCTCGGCTGGCTGTTGAGATTTGCTCACTGACATCTGAAGCCGGAATAATGAGCTCAGCATGGGACACATTATAATTTTCCAAAAAAACAACCTTAATTTGATTCTTAATGGTAGTATCGTTATTAATTTTGTCAGCCAGCGTGTTGATGAGCTTAATGGTTTTTTTGGCCTTGTAATATCCCGGAGCGGCTTTGCCTGCAAAAATGAAAGTGCGGGGTGTAATCGTAAGACTAGGATTTTCCTTAAGTCGGTTGTAGAGATCCATGATATGCAGGACATTAAGACTTTGGCGCTTGTAGGCATGGATACGCTTGATGTGGGAATCAAAAATCGAGTTGACATCAACGAGAATATTATATTTGGCTTTAATATATTTGGCTAATTGAAGTTTGTTCTGCATTTTGACATTAGCCAGATTTTCAAGGAACGCAGGATCATTAGCCAATGGCGCTAGTTTAGTCAATTCACAGGGATAGTCTATCCAATCTCGACCGATGGCGTCACTAATCAGGTTAGCCAGTCTGGGGTTAGCCGTCAGCAGCCAGCGGCGTTGCGTAATTCCGTTGGTGATGTTCATAAATTTTTCAGGGGTATGGATATAAAAATGTTTCATAACCGATTGCTTAAGAATTTGCGTATGAATTTCGGACACACCATTGACTGTGTGGCTGCCGGCGATGGCTAGATGGGCCATATGCACTAATCCATCGGCAATGATGGCCATGCGATGGATTCGCTCCCAGTCGCCAGGATATTTTGCCCAAAGCTGCTGGCAATAACGTTCATTAATCTCATGAATAATCATATAGATACGCGGTAGGAGTTGTTCGATCATGCTGGCAGGCCATGTTTCCAGTGCTTCCGGTAAAACTGTGTGATTGGTGTAAGATATGGTGCGTACTGTAAGGTCCCACGCTTCTTCCCAACTTAATCCACAATCATCTAGCAGAATGCGCATTAGTTCTGGTATTGCCAGTGCCGGATGGGTATCGTTAATATGAATGGCGATTTTGTCTGGCAGATCATGCAGGTGAGTATACTGTAGCCTGAAGTTTTTTATGATACTCTGTAATCCGGCTGATACAAGAAAGTATTGTTGCTTGAGACGCAGGAGTTTGCCTTCATAATGCGTATCATCCGGATAAAGAATGTCGGTAAGGGATTCGATACTGTGTTTGTATTCAATGACACTGTTGCAGTGAACTCCATGTCCGCAGCAGGTATGGCTGCTTACATCCACTTCGGCGCTCCACAATCGCAAGGTGTTTACTACCTCATTGTTATAACCCACTATGGGTACGTCATAGGGTACAGCGATGACACGCTCATAATTTTCATGAATAAACTTGGTTTTTCCATTGGTTTGCACCCGAACGTTACCGCCGAAGCGCACGGTTACCTTTTCTTGCGGGCGGCGGTATTCCCAGACATAGGATTGATCCCTGAGCCAGTTATCAGGATATTCCTGCTGATAACC
>NZ_JBYKYF010000474.1:0-1535 GCF_057736855.1 Sporomusa sp. | reverse complement strand
GAAGCATTCACGCTAACGCGTGCATACACCAATCTGTCCAGGGAGAACAGTAGCTAAACGTATTGATGTAACCTTTTGATATACTTATAATCTTTATAAATTAAAAGGTTATTTCCAAAACAGTCAACAAATTATTGCAGTTTTATTATTATTGTTTCCATCCGGAAGGATTTGTAGTTTGCAGCAAGAATATGTAAAAGATAAATAATTTTGGGGGATTATGTTTTGAACACAGCGCAAATGACAGTAGCACAAATTTCTTCATTATTATCGAACCAAGATATTTCCTTAGATATAATAGCAAGACTAAAAGCAGATGCTCGTGTATCGGTGCGGCGGCTGGTAGATAAATGGGAATCCCGCCGGCAGCGGGATTTACAGGAAAAAGAGCGTATTTATGCACTCTACCAATATGAGCGGCAATTACAAAGCAAGGGATACAATTTAGTTGCGGGTATTGATGAAGCCGGCAGAGGACCTTTAGCAGGTCCGGTAGTAATTGCTGGTGTTATTTTGCCGCCTGACTGTTATTTGCCAGGGTTAAATGATTCAAAAAAACTTTCAGCCGCACAGCGGGAAAAGTTATACCAAGATATTATAAAGGTTGCTATTACAGTAAACCGTTGTATCGTGAGTGCGGAGATCATTGATAAAATGAATATTTATCAAGCAACTTTGAAAGGTATGTACAAAGTCATTGAAACTATGTCGCCAGCACCGCAAGCGGTACTCATCGATGCCGTACCGTTATCGCTTACGATACCTGCGCAATCAATTATCGGTGGCGACCAGGTCAGTGCGTCAATTGCTGCGGCGTCCATCGTTGCCAAAGTAGAACGGGACGAAATTATGAACCAACTTGATAGCCAATATCCTATGTACGGGTTTAGACGCAATAAAGGATATGGTACGCAGGAACATATGGATGCTCTTGCCAAATATGGACCATGCATCTATCACCGCCAAAGTTTTGCACCGGTTAAGGAATCGCGTTAGGTAATATTTACCGTGAAGGAGATAATATTTTGCCAGATCAAAAACGTGACCCAATAATCCAAGCAGTTGCCTTGCAATATGATCAACAGGACAATCAAGCACCTAAAGTAATAGCCAAAGGGACAGGTTTGGTTGCTGATAAGATTTTAAGTACGGCTAAAGAACATGGAATCCCGGTATATCAAAACAAGACGCTGACAGGAATGCTTATGGCTGTTGAACTAGATAGAGAAATACCGCCTGAACTATATCAAGCTGTTGCTGAAGTTTTGGCATATATTTACCGGTTAGACCAGCATATAGGTAAGCAGCGTAAGTAATTCCGGTGGAGGATGCTATGAACCATATTGACATTGGCAATAAAGGCGAACAATCTGCTGTAAATTATTTGGGTACTCTCGGATATAAAATTATAGCTACCAAATATCGGACCAAAACTGGCGAAATTGACATTATTGCCAGAGATAAAGATTGTCTGGTTTTTGTTGAAGTTAAGACTAGGCGCTCCATTTCGTACGGGTTTCCGGCTGAGGCTGTCA
>NZ_JBYKYF010000112.1:0-9160 GCF_057736855.1 Sporomusa sp. | reverse complement strand
CTTAAATACCATTCTCAAAATTATCGGTATTGCCTATGTAACTGAATTTGGTGCCCAAGTTTGTCGTGATGCTGGCGAGGGAGCCGTTGCCGGAAAAATTGAATTTGCCGGTAAAATACTCGTCATGGTGATGGCTGTTCCAATCATCGCTTTGGTACTTGATACTATCGTAAGACTCATTCCTTAAGGTGGAGTGTGTGTGAAAAAACTAATAATAGCGTTAATGCTGATTTTCTGCAGCAATATTGCCTGGGCAGCACCAGAGCCAAATCAGGCAATACCGTTTGATCTGCTGGAAGAGTCATCAGTCCATAATATAAATCAATTTATTCAGGCGATTAATAAAGAATTACATGAAGATATTCCTTTATTGAATACCGAAACCATAAAAGATATTGCTACCAAAGGGCTATCTTTTCAGTGGCAGACAGTAAGTAATAAGATGATTGCCTATTTTTTTAAAGAACTAGCAACAAATATTCATCTTATGGGAAAACTACTGTTTTTGGCTGTTTTGTGTGCACTATTACAAAATTTGCAGAACTCATTTGAACAATCTACGATTTCATTATTAGCCTATAGTGTCTGCTTTATCTTCCTATGTGTCATTGCTTTAAGCGCTTTTTATCAGGGACTATCACTTGCCAGAGAAACCGTAAGCAATATTGTTGGTTTTATGGAAGCCCTGCTACCGCTACTCATATCACTATTAACCGGAGTTGGCGCTATCACCTCAGCAGCGCTGTTTACCCCCTTAATGCTGTTTGTAGTTAGTGCAACAAGTGTTGTTGTTAAAGATCTTATCTTACCATTACTGTTTCTAACAGCCGTCTTAGAATGTGTCAATTACCTATCTGGCAAATACAAACTTAGTAATTTAACTAGTGTACTCAAACAGGCTGGAATGATGATCCTGGGGTTAGTACTGGTAGTATTTATCGGTATTGTAAGTATTCAGGGTGTA
The DNA here is from genome assembly GCF_057736855.1 of Sporomusa sp. NCBI lineage: Bacteria > Bacillati > Bacillota > Negativicutes > Selenomonadales > Sporomusaceae > Sporomusa > Sporomusa sp. Next base: position 8,196 of record NZ_JBYKYF010000112.1, on the reverse strand, counting down.
GCTGGCAGTGTTGCTGACGGTCTGACTCTGCGAACAGCAAAATATGCAACCGCAACCTTTATACCAGTAGTAGGCAAAATGTTTGCCGATACAGTTGAGTTAGTTATGGGTGCATCATTGTTATTAAAAAATGCAGTAGGCATCTTTGGAGTGTTGACCATTGCCCTGCTTTGCGCACTACCACTTGTCAAACTTGTTTCGCTAGTAGTAATTATTAAAGTTGCCGGTGCCCTGATTCAACCAATGGGTGATGAGAATATGGCTAAATGCCTTGAGGCAATGGGTAATAATTTATTATTAGTATTTGCTGCGTTACTCACTGTTGTCCTGATGTTATTTTTAGTTATTACGATGATTATCGGCGCTGGTAGTGTTGCCATGATGCTCCGATAGATTTGGTAGGTGATGGGATGATTGATTCCCTTACGACTTGGATTAAAGGCATAGTATTTGTTGTACTGTTTGCCTCTTTTGTGGAATTATTGCTGCCTAGCAACAATATGCAGCGATTTGTTCGCGTAATTTTGGGCTTGTTTATTCTGCTGTCTATTTTACAACCCATTATCAGCATGATGGAAAACCGCTGGATAGACGACTTACAACCAGCATTAGCAACCCGGTCGGTCATTCAACCAAACGAAGCTGATATTCTAAAAGCTACCAATCATGTTATCGATAAGCGAGAACAACTAGCCCGTGATATCTATATAAAGGATTTAGCCAAACAAATCAGAGCAACAGTATTGGCTATCGATGGAGTAGCTGATGCCAAAGTGACAATAGACTTAGATAGTACTGCCGATCAGGGAAGTAAAGATATAGGCAGAATAAAAAATGTGATCGTGTATATTGAACCAGGGATTACTGCAAACGAACGGAAAATTGCCAAAATAACAGTTGGAAGTACGAGTTCCTCTGCATCCTCAGAAAATATAGCACAATTATCTGACATGGTTATTAATAAAATCAAACGAACAGTAGCCGAGCTTTATCAGCTTAAAACCAATCAAATTGAAGTTAAACGGTTACATTAAGGAGGGGAAAAGCTATGACGGCAATAAAAGATTCGTTAAAAGAATGGCTTTCAGGAACAAAAAAAGTAATGCCAAGTCAACTATTAAAAGAGGGTGTTGTAAACGCCAAACTAATCTGGTTGGGACTACTCGGTGTTATGTTACTGCTTGTTGGTGGGATTTACGAAAGCAATTCCACTAAACCTTTACCCTCAATCCCCCTAGAAACTGCCCCACCTACGCCAATGGTTAGCCGCAGTTATGAAGAAGCGCTCGAAAACAAACTTGCCAATCTTTTAGCTCAGGTAAAAGGAGCAGGTTCGGTATCGGTAAGTATTATGCTTGATACTGGCAGTATGCAGGAACATGCCAAAAACATTACTAAAGAAACTAAAACGGTGCAAGAAAAAGATAATACTGGCGGTACCCGTACTACAACAGAAATTAAAGAAACAGAGCAGGTGTTACTGAGTAGAGAAAATGGTATTGATAAACCGGTTATGGTCAGGGAATTTAAACCAGTGATTAAAGGTGTGCTAGTTGTCGCTGAAGGCGCATATGACTCTACAGTAAAAGCCAATTTGACTAAAGCGGTTGAGGCCGGTTTGGGGATTCCACCATATAAAATTACAGTTATGCCCCAAAGAAAGTGAGGTAATAGCTATGAAAATAATATCGGTTTTTTCTTTAAATAAGTTAGGAAAATTCGCTACATTGGTTGTAATAGCAGGTATTTTTTCATTACTGCTCAGTGGCATCTGGAATTATGTTCAAAGCACCTATCTAGTTAGAGCTGACAGGTCAAATGCAATGCAAGTTACCAAGCCAGTAGTCTCAGAACAGGTTGTCCCTGCTATGGCTCCAGATTTTTTCACCGAATATCGATTAGAACGGGATAAAATCAGAAGTGAAAGATCTGATCTTTTGCGAGAAATTATTAAGAACTCTACAACCGAAGATACTAAACATCAGGCGCAAGCAACCATTTTAAAAATGACACTGGAAAAACAACGTGAGGCAGAAATGGAAAATCTAATTAAAGCCAAAGGTTTTAGTGATGCTCTTGTATTTATTAGTGACAATTCAGTAAGTGCCGTAGTCAAAACCACGGCCCTGACCCGGGAAGAAGTTATGCAAGTGGCTGAAGTTATTAGCCGAATTGCCGGCGTTAAACCAGAAAATATAACAGTTAGTGCCAAACCATAAGTCAGATGCGCATGGGATGATCACTTTTCTGCTGCCTTCGCGGAGCCAAACACAAGTAGTCTTTTCTTTATTGGTTAATTTGTAAAAATGGTAAAAGCTTGGTATAATAATATAGATACATAGGAGCTTCTGTATAGACGTTACTTTTTGGTGGGGTCTATGCCCTATTGTAAGGTTAGTCGCCCAACTTCCGGGAAATTTCCTACACTTCACCAATCCGAGTTGAAATGGTACACGTAGGTTAGTCACCCGGAATATTGGGTATTCTGCATTTTGAGGGGAGGATTCGAGTGGATAAACGTCTGGAAAAGACTGAGCAAAACGATGTTGGTTCTATTCGGATAGCGGATGAAGTTGTTGGCATTATTGCCGGACTTGCAGCAACCGAGGTGCCTGGTGTCGCCGGAATGAGCGCCGGTTTAGTTGGCGGTATTGCTGAAATGCTAGGCAAAAAAAACCTTTCTAAAGGTGTGAAAGTTGAAGTTGGCGAGAAAGAAGCTGCAGTGGATTTATACATAATTGTTGAATACGGTGTACGCATACCAGATGTTGCACTGCGAGTGCAAGAGAATGTTAAACGAGCCATTGAGTCAATGACTGGCCTAGATGTTGTGGAAGTCAATATACATGTTCAAGGCGTAGGCTTTGCCCAAGACGCGAAAGAAGATGATATTAGGGTAAGATAAACATACGACTTGCGCTTAGTATTGGCAAGACGTAAACCAATAGTATCCTCATGCAGAAAGTTAAGCTTACTGGCCAAGATCAAGAAAAGAACAAACTAGGAAAGGCAAAGAAGGGAGACGCTATGGGAATCATTGACCGCGTTATACTATCGATTTACACGTTTTTCTTAGCGTTTTTGTCAGTTAGCGTAATTCTCCTAGCTTTACGCCTTATTCCTTTGGAATTGGCGTGGACAAGTCTTACTTATGTGTATGGTCAATGGGAAGCTTCGCTGATTGGTGCTGTTTTTTTTCTTATAAGTATCAGACTACTGTTAGCTGGTCTCCGGTCCCGTAAAGTGAAAAACACCATTGTTCATCATAATACCATGGGAGATGTGCATATTTCGCTTACTGCTGTAGAAAATCTGGTGGAGAAAGTCACCAGACATATCCGCGGTGTACGTGATGCTAAAGTCAATGTTTCAATGGCTCAAGAAAGTATTATTGTTCAGATGAAAGTAAAAATAAGTCCTGAAAGCCATGTACCGACTGTGGCCACTGAAATTCAAAACCGTGTTTATGAACATGTAAAAAATACGGTAGGAATCCAATTAGCTGACGTTCAAGTTATGGTCGAAAGTATTAGCAACGACTTTAAAACAAAACACCGTGTCGAATAGGGGTGTTACCATGAATTCCAAGCTTTTAGAGGAAATCTGGCAAAACCATAGTGGAAAACTTATTGGCACTGTATTGGGATTGATCGTCGGTATTCTCATTTTAATTTTTGGTTTTTTCCAAACAGTATTTGTTATTTTTTGCGCTTCGGCTGGCTTTATAGTCGGCAAACGCATTGATCAAAAAGAAGATATCATGGAAATATTGGATAAACTATTACCACCGGGTTACAACCGGTAGTAGCTTAAGAGAAAGAGGGACATTATGAGCCGCAGAAAGGCCCGTGAAATGGCTGTTCAAGCATTATTTCAACTTGATTTTAACTCTGGAGTTACCAGTGAAGAAGCACTTGCCTCTGTATTTAACGAGCGCGAGGAACCAATTAATGAAAGTACCAAGAACTACGCCAAAGCCTTGGTAGAAGGTACCAAAAATAACTTGGCCGCAATTGATAAATATATTTCTGATTTATCGCGAGAATGGAAACTTGACCGCATGGCCGGAGTCGATCGCAATATTGCCCGCATGGCTATTTACGAAATGAAATATAGTGAAGAACGTTTACAACCTGGTGTTGCAATTAATGAAGCCGTTGAACTGGCGAAAACGTTTGGAACTGAAGACTCCAGCCGGTTTATTAATGGAATTTTAGGGTCAATGGTTAAAAATAAAGAGCTATGAGTTACGTATTGGGAATAGATACCAGTTGTTACACGACTTCGGTTGCCATATTAGATAAGCAAGGAACGCTTGTTGCCGATTGCCGGCGCATTCTTGAAGTAAAACCAGGTTCCAGAGGACTTCAGCAGTCTGAAATGGTATTTCAACACACACGTAATCTTCCTAACCTTTTTGTGGAGGCATGTTTACATATTAATAAACCTATAAACTTTAGCGCGATAGGAGTATCAGCTTATCCCAGACCGTTGCCAGATTCCTATATGCCAGCTTTTCTGGTAGGAGATGGCTATGCCAAAGTATTGGCTCATAGTCATGCAATCCCGTTACATCGCATTAGCCACCAGGAAAATCACATTTTTGCCGGAATACGTTCAGCCGGTGGACCGAAAGCTGAGCAATTCTTAGCTGTACATTTATCTGGCGGAACAACCGAGATTGTTCAGGTATCACCGGCTAGTGCATTATCTGAATCGGGACGACTAGCAATTAAGCTTTTGGGTGGAAGTCTGGATATTCATGCCGGGCAACTGGTCGATCGTATTGGCGTTTTATTGGGCTTACCCTTTCCTGCGGGTCCCCAACTGGAAGCTTTAGCAGCTTCCGCCATCGAACCACCCATTCCCATACCAGTAACTGTCCGTGAAGCATCGGTAAGTTTTGCTGGACCTGAAACCTATGTACGCAAACTGGTTGACCAAGGAGTAGATGCAAGGACAATTGCCGCCAGCGTCGAATGGTGCATTGCCCGCGCAGTCACTGCTATGATAACATTTGCGATTACTACTACCGGACTTAGCGAGGTATTACTTGTTGGTGGAGTAACTGCAAATAAGTGTATTCGAAAATATCTTATCAACCAATTGGTACATACCCATATCGCTCAATTATACTTTCCTGATACAATATATAGTCCAGACAATGCTACAGGAGCCGCTTACTTTGCCTTAACCTGTTTGTAGCAGTATTTTCTTCACATTTCCCACCCTGTTGCATATGATACATAAACATGTGCCAGGGGGGCGACACCATGATATATTATATCCTACTGGGTGTCATAATTGGGTCTGTGATCGGATATATAGTTCCACTGGGCTATTTCTTCTGGTTCGTAGTGGGCGCTGTAACTGGCTATTGGGCCCACAGTTACTTCGGATCCAAGTTTTAGATAGGAAAACAAACTCTTTACCAGACTTCTGTCTGGTTTTTTTTGCAACTATAAGGTATTATTAATAAAAGTGTGGATATGTTTTTTCACCACAATGAATGGATACCGGGTGGAATAAAATAACTATGAGTAATATATATACCGTCAGTGAACTAACAAAATATATTAAAAACTTGCTTGACCGTGATAGTAGACTTATGTCAGTATTTATCAAAGGTGAGCTATCAAATTTTAAAGCCCACTATTCAGGTCACTGTTATTTTACACTCAAAGATGCTAGTTCCCAAATTAAAGGGGTTATGTTTAAAAGCCGCGCGCAATTTTTAAAATTCGAACCACGTGATGGGCTTAAAGTTGTGGCCTTTGGCCAAGTAACAGTATTTGAACGGGACGGGCAATATCAGCTATATGCCGAACAGTTAATACCGGATGGAATCGGTGAATTAAGCCTGGCATTCAATCAGTTGAAAGAAAAATTAGCTGCAGAAGGGCTATTCGACGACAGTCGCAAGCAGCAGTTACCGCTCCTACCAAAGGCCATCGGCATTGTAACGTCACCTACCGGAGCTGCACTTAGGGACATTATAACCGTAGCCAAACGCCGTCACCCTGGTATACCGCTAATTTTGTATCCTGTGCAGGTTCAAGGACTGGAAGCCCCCGGACAAATCGCCGAAGCCATTCGTGTCTTTAACCAATTAAAAAATGTAGATGTTATTATCGCCGGTCGTGGTGGTGGCTCCATTGAGGAATTATGGGCTTTTAATGATGAGCAAGTAGTACGGACCATTGCCGCATCCAGTATTCCCATCGTGTCGGCAGTCGGACACCAAACGGATTATACGTTAGCTGACTTTGCTGCCGACTGCCGGGCGGCAACTCCCTCTCATGCAGCAGAAATGGTTGTGCCTGATGTTTATGAGCTGAAAAGATATATCAAAACACTACAAACCATGCTGGAAAATAATATCCGGACTTATATCAAACAAAGACGGCAAATCGTTCAGCAATTGAAAACCAGCCGAGTATTTACGCAACCGGAAAAACTGCTTGCTGAACATCGACAATTGGTCGATTCCTTGGTTGAGAGATTAGGACAAGCAGCAAAAAAAATCGTTATGACCAAACAGCAAGATGTAAAACTACACGCGGAAAAACTCGCTGTACTTAATCCACTTGCAATACTTGCCCGTGGTTACAGTCTGACTCGTACCCCTGAAGGACAAGTGATTCGTTCTATCAATCAGGTAGAACCAGGACACCAATTAGAAATTATTTTAAAAGATGGGCGACTCGATGTTTCAGTCGTCCGAGTAAGGGAGAGCAAAAATGGCTACGAAAACAAATAGTAAGCGAAATAATGTATGTTTTGAGGACGCTCTTGGCAAATTAGAAGTAATTGTAAAAGAGTTAGAAGCTGGTGATCTGCCATTGGAAGAAGCGTTAGACAAATTTAGCCAAGGCATAGCACATGCCAAACTATGTTTCGAACATCTCAGCGCTGCTGAAGCCAAGATTGATAAAATTCTACGGCAGGAACAAGGGCAAATCGTTGAACAACCACTTGACTTAGTGGAGGGGAACTCATTATGAAAAATGCTTTACTTGCTCAATATTGTCAGACTAAAATCAGCCTAATTGATGAAACCCTTTCACAATATCTTCCTAGTGAAGGCTATCCACCCATTATATACGAAGCCATGCGTTACAGTGTATTTGCTGGCGGTAAGCGTCTCAGACCCATTATGCTTATGGCGGCTGCAGACGCTGTGGGTGGTGATGGTAACGATTATTTGCCAGTGGCATGTGCGCTTGAAATGATCCACACCTATTCGCTCATTCATGATGATTTACCAGCTATGGATAACGATGATTACCGTCGAGGTAAACCCACTAATCATAAGGTATATGGCGAAGGTATGGCAATTTTAGCTGGTGACGGTCTATTAACCGCCGCTTTCAGCGTAATGCTTTCGCAACCAAAAGTTGACCCGGCTGTATTGATTGCAGTTGCCAGGGAGATAGCTGCCGCTGCAGGTGCTGCTGGCATGATCGGCGGTCAGGCTGTTGATCTTATGTCGGAAGGAAAAACGATTGATAGTAGGACATTAGAATATATGCACCAAGCCAAAACTGGGGCTTTATTTAAAGCAGCCCTACGGGCCGGAGCTATGTTAGCCGGAGGCACCGATAGCCAAATTACTGCCTTAACACGGTATGCAGAACAATTTGGTCTGGCATTCCAAATTACTGACGATATCCTTGACGTGATTGGTACGCAAGAAAAAATCGGCAAACCGGTAGGCAGTGATATAAGAAATAGCAAAGCAACCTATGTCACCTTACACACATTGGATGGAGCAAAACAATTAGCTCAGCAAGCAGTAAATAATGCGCTACAAAGTCTGGACGGATTTGGTCCACAAGCAAATATACTGCGCGAACTGGTAAATTATTTAATTTCTCGAGAAGCCTGAGGTGCAGACAATGGCCGAATTCCTAGCTGGAATTGGAAAAAATGTGATTTTAATGACCACTTTAACTGCTTGGTTTACGGCACAATTGTTAAAAACAATGACCGCTTATTGGAAGCATGGAGCATTTAATGCCGAACGTCTTGTCGGGGCGGGCGGCATGCCCAGCTCCCATACCGCGTTAGTAGTCAGTTTAGCTGTCGGAATTGTTCTTAAAGATGGTATTGAATCTGACTTATTTGCTGTAGCAGTAGTGTTAGCTGGTATTGTTATGTATGATGCTGCCGGAGTGCGCCGGGCGGCAGGTAAAC
>NZ_JBYKYF010000473.1:0-1550 GCF_057736855.1 Sporomusa sp. | reverse complement strand
CAAAGAACTCCTTGCACAGGTTATAAAGTTTAAAGTGTAAAACGAGTAAGTAAGTTATCGGATAAAAAAGAGGCAGTTGGATCATGAACATTTATTGATGATCTAACTGCCTTTTCTACATCTACCGTCAATAATCTTTATACTGTTTTTCCGGCCTCATAAGCTTTTGCTAACAGATCTTTATTATTGGCTGCAGTGTTGGGGTCGCCACCGGCTGTTAATATAATGGTTTCAACCACATTAAGGCCAAGCATTTTAAGCACTGCTTCATTGCATTGGAAAGATGCCTTAAAGGCTTCAGGGTCAGGGTTTCCTTGGGTGTATACCATGATCACTTTCTTGGGAGCATACCTAAGATTGAAGTTTTCATCAAACAAGCCACAGAGTCTATCCCATAACAGTTTCATTTGTGCAGTAATCTGCCAGACATAGACGGGTGAGCCAAAAACTACCACATCGGCTTCAATAATATGTGTAAAGAGGTTCTGAAAATCGTCCTTAAGGGTGGTACAGTGGCCGGTTTTTCGACAAACGAGACAACCTTGGCAAGGTTTGATATTTACATCATACAGATTAAACAAAGTTGTATCCATACCTGCATCTTTGGCTCCACGAATGACTTCGTTAACCAGAGTCGCTGTGTTGCCATTTTTCCTGGGGCTTCCCATAAAGGCTACTAGTTTTTTCATATTCGTAAATTTCCTCCTTAAAAAATCTACTGGGATTTCCATGCTGTTATTTGATATAATGGTATCGACATAATATATTAACAATTGCTGCTTAGAAGTTGGAGACATCTACTCATGCGACATGTAAGTGCGACAGAATTAGCTAAATTAGCAAAATGTGAACGACAATTATATTTTGATATCCAATACGGTGAAAATACTGAGCTAACAGCAGAATATATAAAACTTGGTAACCAGGAACATGAAAAGTTCCGGCGCAGACTTACCGGCAAGAGAGAAAACTGGTTTATCAGATTAATTCGTTGGCTACTGCGTATATTCTTTAGGTGATATATATGTTACTGCTATTGGGATTACTACTACTTTTTGGACTTGTTTTTTGGCTTAAACGTCGTCGAAAACCTAAGTTAGCCATCTATCTAACAGACCATTATATGAGAATCGATGAGCCGATACCGATTTGCGGTACTCCTGATGTTATCTGGATTGATAACCACGGGGTATTAATCGTCGGCGATTATAAGAGCAGGGCGAGTAGACGAGTTCAGGAGTCAGACATTATTCAGCTTTCTGTTTACAAAGTATTATTGGAACATACGCAAAGTCGGCCGGTAGCCAACAAGGGGTATATACACTTTAAAGACGGACATCAGGTATGTGTAAAGCTGCTTGATGAGCAAACAATTATTAACTTTTATCATAAATATCAACAGATTATACGAGGTAAAGCGAAAGCTCAGTGTACCAATAAGCGGGGGTACTGTCAGTACTGCAGTTATTTGGATATTTGCCGATAAATAATATAGTGGGCGTGTCGCAAAACGTTTATGGAAAAAACGTCTTGTGACACGCCTCTTTTTA
>NZ_JBYKYF010000472.1:1346-1554 GCF_057736855.1 Sporomusa sp. | reverse complement strand
CTGCCAAAATGAATGTTGAAGTGATTCCAACAGGATCATTACCTCTCGATATTGCGCTCGGAGTCGGCGGGGTACCGCGTGGGCGCGTTATCGAGATATTTGGACCAGAGTCTTCTGGTAAAACCACAGTAGCTTTACATATTATAGCCCAAGCACAAAAAATGGATGGAATAGCGGCATTTATTGATGCTGAGCATGCTTTGGATCC
>NZ_JBYKYF010000472.1:0-1336 GCF_057736855.1 Sporomusa sp. | reverse complement strand
TGTAGATATCGATAATCTTTTAATTTCCCAACCTGATAATGGCGAACAAGCTCTTGAGATAGCTGAGGCGCTGGTGCGCAGTGCGGCTATTGACGTTATTGTTATTGACTCTGTAGCCGCTTTGGTGCCCAAAAGCGAAATTGATGGCGATATGGGAGATTCGCATGTAGGTCTTCATGCCCGTTTAATGTCCCAAGCTTTACGTAAACTTACCGGTATTATTAGTAAATCACGTACTACCGCTATCTTTATTAACCAAATTCGCGAAAAAGTCGGTGTTATGTTTGGTAATCCGGAAACCACTACAGGCGGACGTGCCTTGAAATTCTATGCATCAATCCGATTAGATGTTCGCAAGGCTGAAGCATTGAAACAGGGGAATGAGATTGTCGGTAGTCGTACAAAGGTTAAGGTTGTAAAAAATAAAGTGGCTCCCCCATTCAAACAGGCTGAATTTGATATCATGTATGGTGAAGGTATATCGCGTGAAGGTAGTTTAGTTGATATGGGGGTTAGTCTTGATATTATCAATAAAAGTGGTGCCTGGTTTTCATATAATGGACAACGGTTGGGGCAAGGCCGAGAAAATGTTAAAGAATTTTTGAAGGCAAACCCAGAGATTGCTGATGAAATTGACAGGAAAATTCGAGAAACCGTACTTTCCGGTGATGCCAAGATTGATAATGTGTTAAGTCAAAGTGACGATACGTTTGCCGGGGATGAGGTTTTTGACGTGTGATGACTAGAAGAATCATTGAAGATGCAGTTACATTGCTAAAAAGGAGAGCTTTCAGTCAATATGAACTTGAGCAGAAGCTTGTAAAGCAGGGATATGACGAAATAGCAGTAAATAAAGCCATTCGATATGTTACTGAGCGCGGTTATCTTAACGATACCGCGCTTTGTGATCGACTATTGGAAAAGTATGCTGAAATGAATAAATACAGTTTGAAAGAAATCTATGTCAGATTAAGACAGAGAGGTTTAGCGGCAACGTTGGTTCATGAACGGCTAAGAAATTTGGACGAGGAATTTGAATATCGGGCAGCTATTAATTTTGTAAAAAATACCAGAAAAATTTTGATGGTAATATTCCTAAACTGGTGCGCCGCTTAGCAGCCAAAGGATTTAGCTCAGGAACTGTTAGTAAAGTTTTAAAGTGCCTCACGGATATGTCACCTTGACACCTATTTGAAAAACAATTACAATAAAATTATCCAATCGTGTAACAAGTTAAATCTAGTTAGGTAAACTTTTTAGAAACGCTTATATGCTGATTAAGCATTAGCTAAACTACTTTTTGCAAGCTAGCTAAATATTGGCTTTACCCTAAATA
>NZ_JBYKYF010000471.1:0-1555 GCF_057736855.1 Sporomusa sp. | reverse complement strand
AGGGACTGCATCTTCTTCAGGGGCCGGTTCTTCCGGGTGGTATAGTACTTATGCAACTCTCGGAACTCCTCATTCTTTGATAGCAGCGGCATGATTCCAAAAGTTAAGTAATACCGCAGCCGCTTTCGTCCCCTTTTACATATCGTTGTCTCGCCCTTATGCTTACCCGAGCTGTTTTCCTTAAGACTCAAGCCCGCCAGTTTCTGTATCTGCTTTGGATGATTGAATCTTGAGATATCACCAATCTCGGCAATAAATCCTGCAGCTGTGATAAGTCCAATACCTTTGATTCCCAGCATCTTCTCAAATCCAGGAATCTGCATAGCCAAGCTTTCTATCAAGGCCATCGTCCTTTCATACTGCTGCATTTTCCTCTCATAATCCTCAAGCAGTATCATCAGATCATTCTCCCCGGATACAAGACCTTCTGAAGTTCCAATAGAATTCTTCGCTGTTTCCAGGAGTTTTACAGCTCTTTTCCTCCCTACAGCACGTATTTTGTGCTTCTTCCAGATGGCAATGATACCATCAATTCCTTTTTCTATAATCCTTTTAGGAGTCGGGCACTCGTTAAGTATCAACAATGCTGCTTTCCCTTCCCAGTCTTTGAACACTGTTGTGAACTCAGGATAGTAGACGTATATCCATCGGCTAATCCGGTTCTTGATGGCTGAGATCTCCTTCACAAGATGCCAGCGGCTGTCCATGGCCGTCCGCAGTTCCTTGTAGATCCCTTCAGGAATGTAGGGCTCCATATACCTGCCATCCTTGACCAGCATAGCAATGGTCTTGGGGTCCTTACGGTCCGTCTTGCTGGGATTATTGTCATCCAGTTCCTTGCTTTTCTTTACATGATGCGGGTTCACAAGTACAATACGTGCACCACTTTTCATGGTGTTTTCAGCAAGGTTGAACCAATAATGCCCTGTTGGTTCCATACCAAGTGTTACGCCAGTAAAACCATTAGTACTGGCTATCTTTTCAGCCCATCCCATAAGGTTTGCAAACCCTTGGGCATTGTTATCAAAGATCAGCAACTTCCCAAACTCTACACCTCTGAAATTAAAAGCTCTTGCATAATGTTTCTCGCTACCAACATCAATTCCAACAATCAGTGTCTTTTCTGTTATTTGCAAAATCTTCTCATTTTGTGTATACTTCATATTACGTACCTCCGTTGTTAGTCTTATTCATTAGGGGTAAGCCCGCGAGCCTTACACCCTGTATTCTAACAGGAGGTACTTCTATTTTCAAAAGTCATTTTGTTTCATTACAGGAATGCTCCTAAATATTTTTCATAATATAAATAAATTACATCAAACAACAAAAAACACCAGAAATGTCATTGTTTCGACTCAAATTATATCAGTTTTAACAGCAGATAATCAATCTAATTTTTATAAATATTAAACTTGCTTACCGGAAGAGTTAATTATGAAGATACTAAATAATATTACAAATTTCGTTTTCATTAAATTTTATTTTATTACTGATGAACTGCGTGTGACAAATAAATATCTGAGATATTAAGTAACTCATGTGCGTTTATCAAACA
>NZ_JBYKYF010000111.1:0-9286 GCF_057736855.1 Sporomusa sp. | reverse complement strand
TAGTCACTTCAGTCAATAAGTCTCCCAGAGAAGCAGCTTCTGCTTTGGGCATAGCCAAAGAAAATATGGGCATAGCAAAAACCATTACTATGATAGCGGCTAGCTTTTTGTTCACAATATTACTCCTTCCCTCTTTCTAGTTTGGTTCGTAACATATCTTATCATAAAGTTTACATAAAAAATAGAGGAAAATCAAAGAAAAAGCCTGATTGCATTTACAATCAGGCTTTTTCTTTGATTTTACGCAGTTATAGCACCATTATTATATACCGGAACAACGTTTAGCGTATCAGGTTGTAGACATAACGCAACATCTTTCGCAAATCCAATACGGCTCAAATAACTAGCATGTGACGATGCTTCCACTCTTTGCAGTAAATTTGGGGCAAAATCACGGTACATGGCTTGCGCAGCCAGTGCGGTGTCACTGAGTTTAGCAACATGGCTAAGTCGGTCAGCAAGCAGACCGCCGCACAAAGTATCCTCCAAGGAAAATTTCCCCTCTGATCCGGCACATACTATTACAACATCTTCTTGATTTTGCAGCAAGGTACTTGTGATGGAAGCTGCATTCACAAAAGCCATTGCATATACTTTCTGAGCTGCACTTGCTTTCGTTAATGCTACCGTTCCGTTGGTAGTTGTCATAACAATTGTTTTACCAGCTACTTGTTCGCGTGTGTATTCAAAAGGAGAATTGCCTAAGTTAAAACCTGGAATAAGTAAACCTTCGCGCTCACCGGCCAGCAGTATATCAGAATTATTTGCTTTGATCGTGGTAGCCTCTTCTACTGTTTTAACAGGGATTATTGCTTTACAGCCATTGGCACAAGCAGTAGCAATACTTGTGGTTGCTCTAAGTACATCAATAACCACTGCAGTATATTTACTATATGTTACAGCGTCAAAATCGTTAGGAGTAAAACAAATATCAACTTTCAAGCTATTTACCTCGCTTCAGATAAAATATAATGAATACATATTATAGCGCGACGAAGAACTAGGAGCTGCAAAACCGGAAGCATTTGGGGCATCGTCCACTTTTTAGCCTAAAATTCCTTGTTTTACATTGTCTAAGCCTAAACGGTCGATCATCATACCAATACGCTCATGCTTACGCGCATTTGCTTTGTAATAAGCAATGATTTTATCGATAATTGCTAAAACTTCTTCCTGCGGTACTTGCTCAATTAATAAATCAGCTACTCTAGCTCTGGCACCAGCACAACCGCCAATTACAATTCTCCAGCCTTTGGGGGTGCCGACAAGCCCGATATCTTTTACCCAGCTTTCAGCACAGGAATTAGTACAGCCGCTAACCCCAAATTTCAGTTTGCCGGGCAATTCCATACCGTGATATAGTTTGTCAATTTCAAGACCTAAGGTTAAACCATCTTGCTGGGCGCGTTTACAGAAATGAGTAGCTGGACAAATTTTTACACTCCGAACGCACAGCCCAACAGCCGCCCCTTTATCCATTCCTAATTCTTCCCACACGGCATCAATTTTATCTTCAGGAATGCCAACAATAGCAATGCGTTGCGCAGAAGTCAATTTCAGTGCTTTTGCTCCATATTTTTCTGCAACATCGGCAATTTTCCTCAAGACGTTAACATCAAGGATGACACCGCCGGGAATATGAGGAGCAATCGCATAGGTTTCTCTGTCACGTTGAACAATAGCACCTTTTTCTAGTAAATCTGTCTTTTGTTCCATAATATACAACCTCCCATAATGTAATAACAATATGTAGTGGAATATTATTATAAATTACATACATAATAAGAAAATCCTTCTAAAATTAAGGATTTTTAAAAAATAAAAAAGATAGAATTTATCCTTCATTACATGAAAAAAATATAGCATCCTATAGATGCTATATTTTTTTGTTAGTCGATTACAGTTATGCCCAGGCATTCAACATTTCACGCAATTTTACTACATGAGTTTGTTCTTCCGCTTTTAATTGATTAAATATATTTCTGGCTGCTTCAAATTTAGCACATTTAGCTAATGCGTCATAAAACAAAATAGAATCTTTCTCATCTTGCAAAGCGGCTTTCAAAATATCAGCAATTGTATTCAGTTCAGGCAACGTTTGTTCCTTATCTTTAGGGAATATATGGGGTTCGGCTAGTGCTGTTAAGTATTTTGAAGTTTCCTGATCAAAGAGATAATCGCTAGCAGCCGCATCTTTGTTTTCCTTAAGTTCATTGTATAGATTAGTAAATTTTTCATGATGATAAATTTCTTCATTCATAAGAAACAGGAACAGGTCTTTATGTTCTTGCTTTTGGGCTTGATCATATGCTTTTTTGTAAAAGTCGCGGCCACGTGCTTCCATGTCAATAGCAATTCTCAATCCTTCCAGGTCACTGAACAAATTCCCCATATCACAGGCGTTTTTTTGCATGTGTAATGTCCTCCCTAAATTCATGATATATGTTTATATTCCATCTTTTTAGCCAAAATCCTTTTTTCTCCTGTTATTTTTTACTAAATACTGTGAATAAACTATAGAATATTGATACTAGATTGTTATATACTGGCCTTATCCTCAGTGTGAAAGCGGTTATTGGCAGTAATTATTTTGTTATATTGGTGTATACTATGGACAAACGTAAAGAAGTAGTCAGATTTGGCGGTAATCCAGTAACACTACTAGGCAAAGAAGTTAGAGTTGGTGATAAAGCACCTGATTTCACTGTGCTAACCTCTGATTTAAAGCCATTTTCCTTACATGATACTAAAGGACAAGTACGGGTAATCAGCTCAGTACCTTCGATTGATACCCCTGTTTGTGATATGCAAACTCGCTGGTTTAATCAGGATGCTGGCAATATCAACGGCCTGGTGGTATTGTCAATAAGTGTAGATTTGCCCTTTGCCTTAAAACGCTACTGCGCGGCCAAGGAAATTAATAATGTAAAAACTTTGTCAGATCATAAAGAATTAGATTTTGGTCTTAAATATGGTTTTGTTATCGAAGAATTGCGGTTACTCAGCCGGGGTGCCGTGGTTGTTGACCAGAATGATATTATTCGGTATGTAGAATATGTTCCTGCCATTGAAAACCAACCCAATTATGAGAAAATCATGGAAATTGTAAAACAATATTTATAATCAGAGCAAAAAAGTCAAAATAAAAATCCCAGTGATTAGTCACTGGGATTTTTGCTTCAAGCAAACCATAATCCATTAGCAATGAATCATATTCTTCTTATATTCACGATACAGTAGTTTTAATTCATTAACTTTCTCTGCCATCTCAATTTGCAGAGCTGATGCCGTATCATAATCGCCTGACTGAATCGCATCTTTAATACGAGTAAATATACTCTTTTTCGATAAGTAGTCTTTCGCAAGCTCAATTCTAAGAGCATTAATTTTTTCCCAGTTGGTCAGGTCAAGATCGCTGGCAGAATCAGCAGTATGCAAAGGTACTGACTCTTTTACAACCTCTAGATTTTCCGGAATAATGCGATTAAGCAGCTCCGTTTTCCAGCGAACTAATGCACCAGCCACAAAGGCTTTAATAAGTTCGGGCCGGAATGCTCCGCCAGCGGTAAGAACTTTAACCTTCTCTGGATATTTTTCAATGTTTTGCATGTTTTCCCAAACGGTAGCAGGCGGTTTGCCAAACAAGCGATCACGTTCTTCTGCGGTATAATCGTCAAATACGTCATGTTCGCTGCGATATGCCCGGTCTGTTTCCAGATAGAATCCAGGTTGACCAGCATCTTTGGAAAGCTCGGCATCAAGTTCTTCCAGTGTTTTGCCTGCATGTACAACCGCTTTAATGCCATCAAGCATACTTAGATATATTGCAGCTATTGCAATATAGGTATTGGTAAACGGATTCGGTGAACGAACTTCAAATCTGGTAGCCAACGGATTATTAACATCACGTACCAGACCAGCCAAGATGGTTCTGTTACGGGAAGGTATAGCAGGAGTATGACCTAAAGAAGTTACGATACATACAGGAGCTTCAAAACCAGGTTTTAAACGATTAAGTGAATCATTGGTCGAGGAAATGAACGGATTGACGACTTCGTAATTTTTTAACAGCCCCATGATTGCACCATAGCCAACAGCGCTTAAGAAATAATTTTTCATATCAGAAGGCGAGAACAGGTTAACGATTTCTCCTGTCTTAAGTTTTGCCGCAATACCGACATGGGTATGCTCACCATTACCAGCAACACCAATTATCGGTTTGGCTTTAAACGTTACTTCCAGACCATTTGCCCGGAATGCTTCTTTTACAATGATTCTGGCTTGCAGTTCATTATCAGCGCACTGTAGAGCATTAGAGAATTTCCAGTCAATTTCTAGCTGCTCCATAACATGGTTTAAATGACCGGATTCATCAATCTGCGCTTTAACTCCACCAACTTCTTTATGCCCCATTTCCGGCTCAAGACCATACTTGGCCATCATTAATACGGCTTGTTCTAGTGCTGTACGGACATTACCACGTGTTCTTTGCCAGTATTGCTCCTGTAAAACCTGAGAAGCTGACAGTTCTTCAACATCAGCTTTATTGGCCGGAGTTTTTACCCAGAACTCTAGTTCAGTTGCTGCTGTAAAAATAATATCTTCGATATCAGCACAATTGATATGCTCTAAGCCGGCAATTTTACCATTTTGTTTTAAAAGAGAGATAATTTCAGTTTTAATATATTCCAAACTTTGTGCTAATATGGAGCGGGAGTCAACTCTGAGTCCATTATGTACCAAAAATGCTGGAATGCGAAGTGTACCAACAGGCTTACCAGTTTCAGCATCAATATGTTCGTAATTATAGTCTACAAACCAGTTAACGCTGGGATCGGCTACCATATCCACTTTTGCATTGTTTAATGTTGCAATACTGGTAAGAACAACAGACGACCCATCTGTTTGAACTGCACTGCCATTGAAAAAGTTATCTATATCTTTCATGAATAAGCCGATAGGAATTTTTTCATCAGTATCATTACCTGCTAAATCAATACCCACTAGTGAAGCAAACTTGATTTCCGGGTGGTTAGCTAACAGGCTCAACAGTTCCTCCTTACCATATTTACCAGCGGGAATTACATACAATAAATCTTTAATCATTTCCTTCACCTCATAATTTAGAATATTTACCTCATAGGTTTTCTCAATAGGCTCTTGTCAATGCAGGAAAAAAAACAAACTCCTCCACTTTTGCAGGTGTGAAGGAGTCGTCATTGACTCAGCCATATTTAAATCAGTCATATAAATTATGTTTTTATTATAGCAAAAAAAAACTTTTTGTCTAGATACTAAAAATATTTTTTTCTATTTTTTATTCATTATTCTTGGCCATGTGGCTGTTTTTCCCTTTGACTCATTCTGACCACCAGCAGCATTGCCAATACGATTGCGACTAAACCACCCACCATAACTGGTATTGTTAGTATATGGCGTGGCAAATATTCATATAGGCCAGCTACACCAAAGAAAATAAAAATAATGGCTGCAACCCATTTTACTACTCTGTCGGGAATCTTCTTGCCTAAAACTACACCGATAACAATGCCAATAGCATTGGCAATCATCATACCTGTAGTGGTCCCTAACCAAACAGGTATCATTTCATCGGCAAATTGGGCTGCTAATGCAACGGTAGCTAATTGAGTTTTGTCTCCCATTTCGGCAATAAAAAAGGCAATGGTGACTGTCCAGAATGGGCTTCGGTTTGTTTCTTTATCTTCACCATTAAGCTCATCTCCCCGAATTGTCCACAAACCAAAGATAATAAATGCTGCCGCAGCAGCAATCTGAACATACTGCAAAGGTATGAAAAGTGTTAAGTAACTGCCAACAACTACAGCAAATAGATGATTAAGAAGGGTAGCTACAAAGACACCAGCCAATACAATCGGCCACGGATAGCGAGTGGCAAATGCCATGCCTAGCAATTGTGTTTTGTCTCCCATTTCAGCAAGTACAACAAAGGTAAGGGCTGTAATAAATGCTGTCAAAAAGATTCCTCCTTAAGAATGTAACTTCTACTAGTATGACCCAAAAACAATAAGTATTCAACCCCCAAACTAACAGTAAATTAGTTTTTTCCCCAAAAACTTTACATCTGTCTATGATTCGATTAAGATATTGCTATAATTTATAGAAAAGGATGTGGTTACATGGAGTTATGGGAAGCCATTACTACTCGTCGCTCAATACGAAATTATACTAACGAAAGAGTTGACAAAGCAACCATTGAAAAACTACTTAATGCTGCCATACTGGCCCCTAGCGCTATGAATTCCCAGCCTTGGGCTTTTGCTGTAATTCAAAATGCTTCACTGCTTAAAGAATATTCTGACCGCACTAAACAGCTTCTCCTTGGAGCATTGGATACCATGCCGTTGCTAAACAAATATAAATCTGCGTTTGAAAATCCTAACTTTAATATTTTTTATAATGCCCAGACACTAGTAATTATTTTTGCTAAGCCTGGATCGCCAAATAGTACCGTGGATTGCTGTTTAGCGGCACAAAATTTTATTCTTGCTGCTCACAGCCAAAACCTTGGTACCTGCTGGATCGGCTTTGCCCAGCCATTTTTCAATTTACCCGAAATCAAACAAGAACTCGGCATTCCAGAAGAATATGAAGCAGTAGCCCCAATTATTGTAGGTTATCCAGAGGTCAAACCGCCGGCAGTACCTAGAAAACCTCTAGAAATTATATTTTGGAAATAAGACTTGAACTGTGCCCTGGCTTCATAAAAAATCCCGCAACTTTTTCAAAAGGTTGCGGGGCTTTGCTTTTTCTCTGAGTAGTCAATAAGCCGAGTTCTGTTCCGCGTTAGCGGTGACGATCATTTATCTAGGCCGCCAGTTGCCTGACGGCTCAAGCGACACAACCCGGAAGGCTCAGCGGGCAGCTTCATCCCTTCCCTATTTGGTCTTGCTCCAGGTGGGGTTTACCTAGCCAGTTAGTCACCTAACTGCTGGTGCGCTCTTACCGCACCGTTCCATCCTTACCTAACCTACGTTAGGCGGTCTACATTTCTGTGGCACTATCCCTGAGGTCGCCCTCGCTGGACGTTATCCAGCACCCTGCCCTATGGAGCTCGGACTTTCCTCGAATGTCTAACACATCCGCGATCATCTTTCGTACTCAGAAGCAATTTAAAATTTTATAGGTAAATAATTATATCACTTATAGCCGAGTGAGTCAACCACCCATACGCATGCATAATGTAAGCAGAGCGATTAATCAATATACTCTAAATACGTCCTTATGCATGTTATTAGCCACAACTTGTAAGTTCCAGGAATGATCATTGGCATACTGAGTTAAATACTTTGACAGACTGTCTACCACCGGTTGTTCGGTAGCAAAATGGCCGGCATCAATAACGCTTATCCCTTCAGCAATTGCCTGCTGTGCATCATGATATTTTACATCCCCAGTTACTAGAACATCTGCGCCTGCTTTGCTTGCAGCCTTAATCATGCTTGCTCCACTGCCGCCGCATATTGCTACGGTATTAATGACAGCATTAGCTGGTCCAGCCACTTTAATAGTTTGAATGTGTAAGGCATCCTTTACTGTTTTTATAAATTCTTCGAGAGAAGTAGATTCTTTTAGGCGGCCAATACGCCCTAAACCATAGCAACGACCGCTATTTTTTAGTACATATTCATCAAAAGCGACTTCTTCATACGGATGAGCCGCTAGCATGCGTGCAATTACCTGAGAACATTTCGATGCTGGTACAATGGTCTCCAAGCGATATTCTTCAACAAACTCTAATTTACCCTGCTGACCAATGTAGGGATTGGTTTCAGCCAGTGGTAAAAATGTCCCAACCCCCTGAGTCTGAAAGGTACAATGGCTGTAATTTCCGATATGCCCAGCACCAGCTTCCGTCATGGCCATTCGTACCTCTTCAACATGAGATGCAGGTACAAAAACTACTAGCTTGTGCAATGACTCTTGATATACTGTTGTCAGCGGCTTAACATCCTGGAGGTTAAATGTACTGGCTAACACATCATTCACTCCCCCAGGAGCACTATCTAGGTTAGTATGAGCAGCATATACGGCGATCTCATGCTTTATTAAAGTAGACAGCATGCTTCCTAATGGCATATCAGATCGAATATGCGAAATTTCTTTAAATAGTAAAGGATGGTGGGTAACAATCAGATTAGCCCCAACTGCTATTGCTTTATTAATAACTTCGCTATCAATATCCAGTGTTACAAAAATTTTATGTATGGGCTGTTCAAGACTACCGACCTGAAGTCCGATATTATCCCAACTTTCGGCCAAATACGTAGGTGCTAATTGTTCAAGTACGGCTATAATATCGCGACACTTTACAGACATACAAACTTATCCTCCAAATCTTTCAGTTTTTTACTAAACTCCTTATATTTAGGGGAATTAACGGCCTCCGTACTGCTGGCCATAGCCGCAAGCACGCCCCGTAAATGAACAATTAAATCTTCGATATGCCGTTTCAATAAGGGGTGCCTTGTTTGCCAAAGCAGCGGACCAATTTCGTATAATACTGGTTCCACATGCTGGCTTACGCCTGGTTCAGCAGCAATAACCTGATATAATCGCCCATCTTCTTCCACCAATTGTTCATCAACAATGTGCCATTGATTCGTGTATAACCAGGTACGAACCAGTGCAGCGGCAATCATGGGTTGTAAAATAAGCCTTTTTATACTATTTACCACTTCCGGCCGTGATGACAAAATATCAATAATAGTTGCCCCACCCATGCCGGCAATTACAACGACATCCGCTTCTCCAGGGGTAATGACCTCAAGCCCATTACCCTGCCGAACCGAAATATACTCTGCTAATTGAAGGGATTCCACCGCATGTTTTGCCGAAAGGTAAGGACCATAATGAACATCTCCGGCAATAGCGCGCGGTATAATATGATTGGTAACAAGATATATAGGCAAATACGCATGATCTGTACCAATATCGGCCATAGTTACTCCGGCAGGAACCATGTCTGCGATACATTTTAATCGTTCACCTAATTTCATTTTTCCTCCTGTCGGTATTCCCCTGTTAGTATTTCTCATAAATAATATAAAATCCTTTTACTGATGCATAAACCCTATTTAGCTCACGTCTAGCCTTAACGCAAGTTAACGTCGATATTCACACACTTGTTTTTGGCTATTTATGTCTTTGGTTTGGATAAACAAAAAACCTGCGATGATCTTCGCAGGTTCTGCTTGGTGGGCGATGACAGGATCGAACTGCCGACATCCTGCTTGTAAGGCAGGCG